>CAZLJG010000432.1:0-2474 GCA_964559545.1 uncultured Solibacteraceae bacterium
GCCACGAGCTGGCCGCCACCACCACCGCCGCCACGGCCACCCTGGAAGCCCGCGGGCGGACCACCGGCCGCACCACCGCGGCCACCACCCGGCGCCGCACCCGCCGGCGCTGCCGGTGGATCGCCACGCAGGTTCCACAACACCCGACGGAAGCCCGTCGTCTTGTCGAGCGCCATCTCACGTACCTTGCGGCCGCTCGCGTCGGTCACCGTCAGCACGAGGTCCGTGCCTTCGGGAATCGCCTGCCCCACCGAGTAGGCGAAGTTCGCGCCAATCGGGGGATTCGGGCTGAGCACGTTGCCGCCGAGCGTGCCGACACCGGCTGCGCCGGCCGGCGCCAGACCACCAGGCGTGATGAGCCAGGGGTTCTTCACCGGATACAGGCGCGCTTCTTCCGCGAGCGCCTGCGGCGTCAGTTCGCGCAGCGGGCTGTAGTCGTCGAGGATGAAGAAGCTGCGACCAAACGTCCCGATGACGAGGTCGTTCTCACGCTTCTGCACCTGCATGTCGCGCGCCTGGGCGGTTGGCCAGTTGCCCTTGAGCTGGGTCCACTGGCGGCCACCGTCCACCGTCACAAACACGCCGAATTCCGTGCCCGCAAACAGCAGGTTCGGATTCACGTGGTCCTGAATCACCGACCACACGTTGTGTTTCGCCGGCAGGTTGCCCGAGATGTTCGTGAACGTACGGCCGCGATCGGTGCTCTTGACCAGGTACGGCTTGTAGTCGCCCGTCTGCCAGTTGTTGAGCGACACAAACACCGTGTTCTGATCGAGCGGCGACGCAAACACGTCGCTCACATAGGTCCACTTCGGCACGCCCGGGAAGTCCTCCACACGACGCCACGTCTTGCCGTCGTCTTCGCTGACCTGCAGCAGGCCGTCGTCGGTGCCGACGTACAGCAGACCGGACTTGAGCGGCGACTCGTCCACGGTCACGATCGTGCTGAGCGCGGTCGTCGATTCGCGGAACGCGATCGAGTCGGTCGGCCACATCTTGCCCATGATCGGAATTTCCGTCGGGTCAAGATTCCGCGTCAGGTCCGGGCTCACCCGCGCCCAGCTCGTGCCGCGGTCTTCACTCTTGTAGAGGAAGTTGTTGCCCCAGTAGAGGCGCGTGTTCAGGTGCGGGCTGATGATGTAGGGCGCGTCCCAGTTCACGCGTTCGTTGCCACCACCGCCGCCACGACCACCACCTGCGGCGCCGCCCTGGCCGGCCGCCAGCGTGCCACCCGCGGGAGGACGAATGCCCTGCCCACGACCGGTCCGGCGATCGAACCTCGTCAGACCACCGGTCTGCGACGTCGCATAGATGTAGTGATGGTCGACCGGATCCGGAATCGGCTGGAAGCCGTCGCCACCGTTCACGATGTACCAGTCACTCGTGCGGATGCCCCACGAGTTCGTGGTGCCTGAGGGGCCACACAACGAGAAGTTGTCCTGCGTGCCACCACACACCGAGTAGAACGGCGCTTCGTTGCCGATGCCGACGCGGTAGTACTGTGTGATGGGCAGGTTCGTGAAGAACCGCCACGTCTTCCCGTCGTCGTACGTCTCGTAGACGCCACCGTCGTTGCCGATGATGATGTGCTGCGGATTGGTCGGGTCAAACGTCACGTTGTGGTGATCGACGTGCACGGCAAGCGGCCCCTGGCCAAGGTCAAAACCGATCTGCGAGAAGGTCTTGCCGGCGTCCTTCGTCCACTTCATGTAGGTGTCGATCACCCACACGGTGTCTTCCGTGCGCGGGTCCACGTAGATCTCCGAGTAATAGGCCGGGCCGCCTCCGCGCTCACGCGCTGTGCGTTCCCACGTTGCGCCGTTGTCGTCGGATTTGTAGAAACCCATCGAGTCGTTCGGCGTCGGCGGATTCATCGGCGGCAGTTCCGGCGCGGGCTGGCCGCCTCCGCGACCGCCACCACGTCCACCCGCCGGCGTCTTCGCATCAATCAGTGCATACACGCGGCCCGGCTTCTTCGGGTCGGTCGCCAGCGCGATACGGCCGACTTCCCCAGGGGGGAGGCCGTTGGTGAGCTTCGTCCAGTTGCGGCCGCCGTCGGTGGACTTGAAGATGCCGCCATCCGGACCGCCGCCAATCATCTGTCCCACGTGACGACGACGCTGGTAGGTGCTGGCGAAGATGGTGTTCGAGTTGCGCGGATCAAACGCGAGGTCGGTGAACCCGGTGTCTTCGTTCACGTGCAGCACGCGGTTCCACGTCGCGCCGCCGTCGGTCGTCTTGTAGACGCCGCGGTCGCCACCGGCGGAGAAGAGCGGCCCCTGCGACGCGACCCACACGATGTTCGAGTTGTTTGGATCGACCAGGATCTTGCCGATGTGCTCCGAGTTCGCCAGGCCCGAACGCGTCCACGTCTTGCCCGCGTCCGTGGACTTGTAGAGACCATCGCCGAAGTGCGCCGAGCGCTGGCTCTTGTTCTCACCCGTGCCCAGCCACAGGATGTTCGAGTTCTTCGG
>CAZLJG010000433.1:0-2473 GCA_964559545.1 uncultured Solibacteraceae bacterium
TCAGGCTTCGACGAGGGCTTTGAGGCGTTCGAGGTCTGCTGACAGTTCGGTCTTCATTGGACCGACGACCATCATGTCTGGAATGAACCCCAGGCCCTTGAGTTCGCCCGTGTTCTGAATCTGGACGCGTGAGCCATCACCCGACCGCTGAATGCCGATGCGGCTCACACCCACAAACGGCCCCTCAGAGACCTGCAGCACCAGTACATGCGGAAAATGCACGGTCTCAACGGTAGTCGTCCACGTGAGCTCCTTGCCCATGAACGAGCCGTGATGCCGCACGCGGGCACCGGGCGCCAACGCCGCATCGAGCACTTCGACGGAGGTGACGGCCTTCTTCCACTCGGAGTAACGATTGGGATCAAACATGACGCCCGCGATGTGCGCGGGCGAAGCGTTGATGGTGATGTCGGCGGAAACGTCGATCACGACGCGGGCTCGGTCGGCGCCTTGCGCGCCAGGGTCTTGAAGTGGGCCTCGGCGTACGCCACGCCGCCGGTTTCATCGAGATTGATTTCGAAATCGTAGCCGTCTTCGGTCAGCTTCATCCGCACGTGATCGATCACGCGCTGGGCGAGGGGGCTCAAGTCCTCGCGTGTGCGGTCGGGCTCGGCGAGCAGGGTCACCCACGCTTCACGCTGGCCACGCGAAGGCTTCTTCGCGACCTGATATCCGTTCCGGCACTTGTGAAGGATGTACGCCTTCAATTCGTCCTCGGGCATCGTTTTGACGCGATCCCAGGACTCGACCCATCGTCTCGTTCTCGGCAGCATTGCCCGTCTATTGTGCCATCGCCCTGACCCACTCCACCAGACGCGAATCGGGCGCCAGCGCGCGGACGGGCATCACATACGCCAGTCCGTCGAGTCGCGTGCGGATTCCGGCCTCAATGCCGCCGTACGACAGCAGAACGGGCACGATCAGGACGCGGCGTCCCTCGTCCGTCCGACGCTGCACCAGCGCCCGAAGCTCACGTGTGGCGGCGTCTCGAATGGCAGCCGGCGCGTCGTCGCGCACGGTAAGGGCATCCACCGAGCCGTACGGGCGATCGGCGGCCACCGCTGCCGACACAATCCGAAGGTTGGCCAGCCACTTGTCATTCTCGACGTCGTCTGTGGGTCCATGGGCCACAAGCACGACCGATTCAGCTGCCGGCGAGCGGCTGATTTCTCCCGCGCGCGAGGCGACAATCGATGCGAGTAGCGGGTGGGCATCGAGCGCGGCTGTCATGCGAATCGGCACGCGATGCCGCACAGGAGAGGTGCCGTCCCCCGTCGACACATCGTGACCACTGTGCGGGCTGTGTGCCCCATGCGCCCCATGGGACATCGTCGCGAAGATCTTCAGCGCCGCGGGCATGTCCTCCCGCTGGCCGAGGAGGTACTCGGTGGACGTGATGACCGAGCTGTGTGACGACACAAACAGCGGCACAGCGACGATGCGCGAGACGCCCTTCGTCTCGAGTCGGTCGATGGCGGCTTGGATGTTGGCCCGAGTTGCCATGCCGAGCGCGACTTCCGTCGGCTGGTGACGATTGACGTCGGCTGCGATGGCCTGGACATTGGCGTCCCAGGCGGCCGATCCGCCATGGGCGAGGAGAAGAATGCCCTGGGAGTCGGCCGACGGCGCGATGGTGGCCAGTGCGAGGAGAAGTATGAGACTACGAAACACGTTGGGTCCTTTGAAAATGAGAACGGTCGCAATTGCATAGCCAGCATAATCCGACCAATTAGGTCGGTCAAGTAAGACCCCATCCCAACCAGCAGTCTGCCCATCCCGAATCCCTTGAGCCGGCGGCTCACCCGACTCACCCTCTCTGCATGCAACCTCTTCTCTTCCTTCTGGCGGCGCTTTCGCTGGCGCCCGCTGAAGCGCAACGTGCCACCGACGCTACGTGGCCCGGTCTCTGGGGTGCGTCGCGCAACGGGATGGTGACGACCGGGGTGCCGGCTCACCCGACCGGCCTTCGCGAGGTGTGGCGACGACGGACGCAGGGCGGATATTCGGAGGTCGTAATCGGACCAGGCGCGCTGTATTCAATGGAGAAACACGGCGCGCACGACACCGTGGTCGCACTCGATCCAGCCAACGGCCGCGAACGATGGCGCGCGGTCGTCGGTCCCAGCTACGCCGGACACGACGGATCCCACGACGGCCCCATCGCGACACCCACACTCGACGGACCACAGATCTTTGCGATGGGCCCCCACGGCGTCCTGGTCGCACTCGATGCGGAAACCGGCCGCGAGCAGTGGCGACACGACCTGGTGCGCGAGTTCCAGGCACCGGCGCCGCTGTATGGATTCGGGTCGTCGCCGTTGGTGGTGGGCTCAGTTGTGGTCACACAACTTGGCGGCGACCAGGGCGGATTGATCGCCTTCAACAAGATGACCGGCGTCGTCGCCTGGCGAGGGGCGCACAGCACCAGTCGTGGGTACACGTCACCGGTGCTCGCCACCGTCGCGGGAGTCCC
>CAZLJG010000434.1:0-2465 GCA_964559545.1 uncultured Solibacteraceae bacterium
GGTGCCGTCTCGTGTGTACACGGGCGGCTGCCCAGTGGAGGCATCGATCGGCAGCGCTGGAATGTAGTCGGGCATCAATGCGGTCAACTCGTCCGGATACTGGCCGCGATCGAGCCTGTATCGACGTAACGCGACGGCCAGCTCCGCGAGGCCGTGGTGTGTGGTGAAGATATCGCTCGTCTCCATGGTCCGATGCAATCCCGGCAGGGCCAGTTGCACGGTCCCGCCGGTCAGTATCACCCATCGCGCCGGGGTTTCAGGTTCGAGGACCGGACGGGGTCTCGGGCCTGTCTGAATGTCGAGAAGGCGCCCGATGGTCTCCAGATATCGCGCGTGCTCGAGCCGCACAAGTGGCCGCCCCAAGCCAGGCAGTGAGGTGAGCCAGGGAGGCAGCCCCGACGGGCCAGCCGAACGGTCGCCGTTTTCCATGCGCGTAAAGACCGCATGGAAGTGCGTCAGTTCTCCACGCAGGCCAACATCCATCGGTCGCGGCTCCCGGCCCTCAGCCAGCCATCGGGCGATTTCCTCCAGTGACGCCTTCGACGGCTCGGCGTGGGTCAGGAGCCGCTGAACTGAATCAAAGTGCTGAGCCCCGAGGGCAGACCGTATCAATTGCGCGATCAGATTTGGTTCGTGACGCACTGACGCGGACAACGCCAGGCTCGACGCGATCGCCACCGCTGCGTCATCAACCCTCCCGTCTTCGAGATCGCGAAGGGCCGCCAGGTAGAGCACGTTCGACAACGCGCGCATCTCGTTCCATGGCACAAGGTTGGCGGTCGCATTCCGGACGTAGTCGCCTTCCCAGTTGGACTGCGGCCGCGCCCGCGCCTCGTCCGCTATCCGGAGGGCGGCGGCGTTGGCGTCAACGAACGCCCGAAGGTCAGGCGGCAGGGGCGCGCCGCGCTCCCCCTGAAGCACACTGGCGACCGACCGGCCCAAGCCGGAACTGTTGGCGGGTGGTGCGAGCGGAGCGAAATCGAGAAGCGCGACAGCCGCGCGGTACGCACGCGCCCGGTTCTCGCCATCCGGCACCGGCGGCACGATGAGCGTGCCCTCGTGGAGCCATCCGTACCGCTCCTCCAGCCGGGCGACCGCGGCATCCACACGTCGCATCGCCCACAAATCAAGTGCGCCACGCACAACAAACAACAGCAGGACCGCCGCGATCGCGACAACCAGCACCCGGCGCAGTCGTGTCGTCATCATTCTCCCCCACCCTCAGGCATGAGTTCCTCGAGCCACATTTCAATTGACGGGCTCACACGGTGCGGCCGACCGTCGCTCAACGACTCGCGCCGAACGAGCAACGCGCCCACCGCCGGCGGCAGGCCCGGCGGCCAACTCGCATCGTCAATCACCTGCGCCTCCGCAATGGCGTCTGCGGGGACATCCGCCGATGGCGCCACACCAGACATCTCGTCAAGAACAATGACCGCCAGCACCACTGCAACCGCCGACAGTCTCCAGGTTCGCGAGAACCAGACGCGATCCGACCACGTGATCGATGGCACGCTGACGACCGCTGCTGACAGGACCCGGTCGCGCAGCTGCGGCGACGGCCTCGGCGAGGACGCTTCGCGCACGCGGTGCTCGATGTCTTTGCGCTTCATGATGGCCCTCCTGTTCGATCCAATATCTTGCGCAGCCGAGCGACACCGAGCCGATATCGGCCCGACGCTGTAAACAGCGACACGCCAGTCAGGCGGCCAACCTCCAGGAATGAGTACCCCTCCACAAGATGGAGCACGATGACCTCACGCTGCAGCGGCGGCAGCTCACCCAACGCACGGTCGATGTCGAGGCGCGCGTCGAGGTCCTGAGCCTGCAGCGGTCCATTCGACGTCGCTTCCTGCGCCACGACCCGCTCCCCCACAATCGCCCGCCTTTGCGCATCCACCCACGTGGTCTTCAACATGCGGTGCAGGTAACTTGCGGGCGCCCGGACGCCCAATAACTCCGCCCCGGTGGTTGCCAGTTTCACGAACACGGCCTGCACCAGGTCTTCCGCCTCAGCGTGGCTCCGCGTCAAGGCCACACCATGCCGAAACAAGGCCAGCGCATGGCGGTCATACAAGAGCCCGATGGCCTCGCGCTGACCGGACGCAAGCGCAGCAAGCAGTTCCCGGTCGCGCCGGTCATCCCGCGGGAGTGTCACACCTGCTGACAAGACGAGCGGGAGGGCTGAATTTGTCAATGCTGCGGGGTCCTGCGGCAGCTTACCCGCTTATCGGCACCCCACGAACCAATCGCCCCCGAACTCCGTCTGAGTCCCTGTCGACCTAATTACTCTTTCTGCATATTTGCAGAGTGAGGCATTGGTCGGGGAGGCTTGGCCGTGAATCTGCTGGAATACCACGTCCTGCTGGCCCTGTCGTCGGGCCCCCTGCATGGATACGCCATCAAGGACGCCGTGGCGGCCGATTCGGGCGGCACGCAGGTCCCCCTGGCCGGCACGTTGTATC
>CAZLJG010000435.1:0-2463 GCA_964559545.1 uncultured Solibacteraceae bacterium
ACGATACCGGTGACGGTCAGGATGATGACCGCGAGTTGCGGCCTCACCAGTTCCGGGAACGTGCCGGCCTGCCGCTCTTTCGGTGTCGTCGGAAACTTGATCTGCTCGCCCTTGAGCACCGTCCAGATGGCCCGGAGGTTCAGCGGGAAAAACGCCAGATAGGACGCCTTGCTCTGGTAGTTGGAAATGCCCCAGGTCCCCACCAGGAACGCGAGCTCGTTCATGATCAGGAACGGCAGGATCCGCATCAGGAAATCGATCGAGTAGGTGCTGACCGGCGCGATGCCGGTGAAGAGGAAGAAAATCGGTACCGTCAGGAAAATCACGTTCCAGACGCCACCGATGTACGACCACATCGTGGTGCCGTACATGAGCTTCTGCTTCCAGTCCATACCCGACCGGATGATCGGGTTGTCGTGCAGGCTGATGTCGAGGGTGCCGCCGGCGTACTTGAATCGCTGCACCACCCACGACTGCAGGTCCTGAGGCGAGAGCATCTTGGACTCGACCCACGGGTGGAACACCGATCGCCAGCGTCGCTCAGGATCACCGTGCAGCACCATCGAGGTGTAGATGTCTTCCGACACGTGGAACTTGTACGGCGTGAGTTCAATTTCCCCGGCCACCTGTCGTCGCATCGCGGCCGCCAGGTCCTCACGCACCGCCGTGTCGGCAATGTCTCGCGCGACCCGTTCGACGGGTGCGTTGACGGCCTCCGAATACTCCTTCAGTGCGGCTTCCATCACCGCCTCGCGGCGGTGCACCGAACCCGCGCCGCAGCAGAACGAGGCGTTGGCCCAGTTTCGGCGACGCAGGATGATGTCGTAAAACACCTGGGGGTCGTTGTCGTACGGGTCCGCGCCGATCACAAACGGACCGAAGACCTTTTCGATGCCTTCACCGATGCGGCGCCCAACCTTGCCGAGCCGTCGCTCAAGCACGGCTGGCAGCCGTTCACCGGCGGGCAGGTCAAAAAACCACTGCGGCGTCTGCACCCAGGCGACACGTGGATCCCGGAAGTATCCGAGCGTGTGTTCCAGCAGCGTGGGGAAGGGCCGCGTATCGGCGTCGCAGATCACGATGAAGTCGCCGTATGTCTGCTCCAGCCCATTCCGCATGTTGCCAGCCTTGAAGCCGACGTTGCTCGAGCGCGTCATGTAGCCGACGCCTTCTTCCTCCGCAACGCGCCGCATCGTCTCCCGCTTGCCGTCGTCGAGCACATGGATGCGCAAGTCGATGGGGTGCGGGTAGCGCATCCGCTTGGCGTCCTGAATGCTCAAGCGCACGAGCTCGGGATCTTCGCTGTAGGTGGGGAAGAAACAATCGACGGCGATGGGGCGGTCGTCGGCGGCAGGAACCTCTGTCACGTCTGAGAGGAATCGCGGCGCCGGTTGTCGCGGCGTGTCTTCCTGCTTCCAGAGATTAAACGTGAACAGGATCAGCCCGAAGAACGACCCGGTTTCGGCCAGCACCAGCGGCAGGGCCACGTACCACGCATCCCAGTTGATCGAGTGCTGCCACCGCCAGGAGACGTACCAGATTCCGAGGATCAGATTCATCGACGCCAGCAGTTGCCAGAGCGCCTGACGGCGAGCCGGGAAGGGCAGCGGCTGTGGGGGGCGCCGGTGCTCGAATTCGTCGAAGTAAAACGCAGGGCGGTTCATGCGGAGTCCCGCTGACGCGCGCGGATCAGCGCGAGATGGTTGCTGCCGTCAGCGCGACTGAAGACGACGTCGTCGAACACGCCACGGATGATCTCGAGGCCACGACCACGTTCGCGCAACGAGGCCCGATCGGTCGGGTCCTCGTCGGGGGCCGGCGCGGCGGCCACGCGGTGCAGGTCGATGGCGGGCGCGGTGTCGCGGATGATGGCCCGGATCTGATGGTCGTCCACCTGCGCGTCGAGTTCCACCGTGCCTGGTTGGCCGGCGTACCCGTGTTGGATCGTGTTTTGCAGGGCTTCGACGACCGCCAGTTCGATCAGCGCGGCATCATGGGCGTCCACGCCCGATTGCAGGCACAACTCCCGGACCGCGCCGCCGACGGCCGGCACTTCATCGAGAGACGCCTCGAGGGTCAGATGCAGGCGCGGCACTTACACTCGCGATTTGAGGGCCGCGACCGCGTCGGACGCCGACGGGAACATGCGGAAGACCTTGTCCATGCGCGTGAGGGCGAACAGGGCGGTCACACCCGGCTGGGCGCCGGCAATCACCAGGTCGCCGGTGCGGCCAAGCGTTTTCAGACCGGACACAATCGCGCCGAGGGCGCTGGAATCCACGAACTCGACATCCGAGAGGTCGAGCGCGATCCACTCCCATCCCGCACCGGCGAAGCCGGCCAGCGATGTCTTGAGTTCCGGCGCGGCCCGGGCGTCGAGCCGCCGGTCATGGATCGAAACGATCAGGACGTCGCCGTCGTTGGTGTGCGCAATCTGTAAGGCCACGTGGGCATTCTACCGCT
>CAZLJG010000436.1:0-2461 GCA_964559545.1 uncultured Solibacteraceae bacterium
AGGAATGGAACGAACTTCATAAGCAGCGTCAGACCGGCGACAAACATTCCGAGACGTTTGAGTCACTGACCGAGGGCCTGCATCAGTTTCCCGGCGGGTTTGTCCTCACCACTGTGACCGACAACTTCCTGAACTGGGCGCGGAAGTCCTCCGTGTGGCCGGTGACGTTTGGGTTGGCCTGTTGCGCGATTGAAATGATGGCGACGTTTGCGTCGCGCTTCGACGTCGAACGGCTGGGCATGGTGCCGTGGGCGTCACCGCGGCACTCCGACCTGATGATCATCTCCGGCACGGTGACGATCAAGATGGCGCCGATGCTGCTGCGGATCTACGACCAGATGCCCGATCCGAAGTGGGCGGTGTCGATGGGCTCCTGCTCCAACTCGGGCGGACCGTTCCGGCACGGGTATCACGTGGTCAAAGGTGTGGACCGGATCATTCCGGTGGATGTGTACGTGCCCGGATGTCCACCGCCGCCGGAGTCACTGCTGAATGGTCTGCTGCTGTTGCAGGACCAGATCGCGCACTTCCACAAGACCGGCAAGAAGGCTGCGCCGACGGAGAAGGTGGACTAGATGATCACCGCCGCCGACATCCGCACACGACTGACCGCGATCGAGGGCGTCACACTCGCCGAGGGCGACTCGCCCCTGACGGCCACCGTGCCCGCGTCGCACTGGCGGACCATCGCGACGATGTTGAAGGACGAGTGCGGATGTGGATTTTTCTCCTTCATGTCTGCGGTGGACTGGAAAGATGAAGGCCTCGAAGTGGTGGCCTGGGTGGACAACACCGATGCGCGACTGTCCGTTCTCCTGAAGACGCGGCTGGGTGCGGGGGTGACGACGTGCCCGTCATTGGTGCCGGTGTACCGGGGCGCGAACTGGATGGAGCGCGAGTGCTTCGACATGTTCGGCATCACGTTTGAGGGCCACCCGGATCTGCGCCGCATTTTGTTGCCCGACGACTGGGTCGGGTACCCCTTGTTGAAGTCGTACGACGTGGACACGCCGTACCCGCCGTATCGCTGAGACGCGCATGGCCACTGATCTCACCCCCCGCGTCAGAACAGAGCTCGATTACGCCGGCGCCGAGCGGCTGACCATGAACATGGGGCCGCAGCACCCTTCGGCCCATGGTGTCTTCCGCGCCATCCTGACGCTGGAAGGTGAGACGGTCGTCGAGGTGGATGCCGTCATTGGCTATCTGCACCGGTGTCACGAGAAGTTGGCGGAGACGCTGGCGTACGTTCAGTACCCGTCGATCGCGTCGAAGACAGACTACGTCGCCGCGATGACGAGCGAACTCGCGTACGTCATGGCTGCTGAGCGAATCGCGAAGATCGATGTTCCGAAACGCGCGGAGTATTTGCGGGTGCTGGTGGCTGAACTGCAGCGCGTGGCGTCGCACTGTCTGTGGCTGGGCACGTGGTGCATGGACATGGGCGGTGCACTGGGCGGCGGTGCGACGATCTTCCTGTATTGCATTCGCGAACGTGAACTCGTGCTTGACCTGTTCGAGAAGCTGACGGGCGCGCGGTTGCTGTATGGCTTCCATCAGGTGGGCGGAGTGCGGTACGACGTGCCTGAGGGCTTCGCCGCGGATTGTCGACAGACTATCGATCTGATTGAAGCGCGCCTGCTCGAGTACGAGGCGATGCTCGAAGAGAACACGTTCTTCCTGATGCGCACCAAGGGCGTCGGTGTGATTTCTCGTCAGTTGGCCGAGGAAGTCGGGATCAGCGGGCCGTTGCTGCGGGCGTCCGGCGTGGACTTCGACCTGCGTCGCGATCTGCCGTATTCGTCCTACCAGGACTTCCAGTTCAAGGTGCCTGTCGAGACTGATGGTGATTGTCTCGCGCGGTACCGCGTGCGAATGGTGGAGTTCCGCGAGTCGATTCGCATCGTCCGACAGATTCTCGACGGCTTGCCGGAAGGGCCGATTTCGTCCCGTCCCGGTGTGAAGGCCGTGGCCCAGGTGCGGGTGCCCAAGGGCGAAACGTATACACGCGTCGAGGGGCCGCGCGGCGAAGTGGGGTGTTACCTCATCGCAGATGGGGGACCGAAGCCGTACCGGATGAAGTGGCGCGGTGCGTCGTTCTCGAATCTGGCGGTGTTGCCGTTTATCATTCCCGGCCACTCGGTGGCTGACGTGGTCGCGATCATGGGGTCGGTGGACCCGGTGTTTGGCGAGGTGGATCGATGACCGGCTGGCCTGACGCCGCCATCGGGGCCGTCGCCGGCGTGAGCGTCCTGCTGGGCGTGATTGGCCTGGTCACCTACGTGACGCTGCTCGAGCGGAAGTTCGCCGCGCGGATGCAGTCGCGCATCGGCCCCTATCGGGTGGGCCCGCACGGCCTGCTGCAGCCGATTGCCGACGCGGTGAAGCTGATGATGAAGGAGGACGTGGTGCCGCGGGATGCGGACCAGCGCGTCTTCAGCATCGCGCCGGTCGTGTTCCT
>CAZLJG010000437.1:0-2451 GCA_964559545.1 uncultured Solibacteraceae bacterium
TGGTCCATCTCCTTCACCGCCGGCAGATCCACCATCGTCATCTTGTACGTGTCTGACCGGACGCCGTCCGACTCGACGTAGTACTCGATGTTCTGCATCAGGTCGAAGAGGATGCCTTCGTACATCCCGTCCTCGAGTCCGGGCACGAGCGGCACCCGGATGTAGTCACCCTCAGTCCCACTGCGCATCATCAGCACGACATCGTCCGAGCTGAAGTTGAGGAGTTTGGCTTTGACGTTCTGGTCGGAGCCACGAGGCGCCGTGAGGTTGCCGGGCAACACTTCGATGGCGTACGGGCTGGCCGCTTCGGCGCGGGTCATGACGAGGAGTGCCGAGAGGCCGTGACGCATCGACTCGGGACCAAATGACACGGCCGCAGAAATGGCCGCGAGCACGATCACGAGCGCAGCCGCGAACCGTCGGCGCGCCGTCTGATCAATGGTCTGGCTGGTGTTGAGTGCGCGACACCGCTCAGTCGCCTGCTCGACGAGCTTTTCAAGCAACGCGGGCGACGCCGAAGCATTCGTCGTTTCAACCGTTTCGACGGCGCTGAGGATCGAGGCCTCCAGCGACGGCTCGTGTTCTTCCACGTAGAGCGCGACCTGGCTGTCGGTGACCTGCCGGCGCAGCGGGCGAATAAGCCAGAACGCCACGAGCGCGATGACCGCAAGCAAGGCGCCGACGCGGAAGCCGACGATGGCGCCGGGAGAGAAGCGGAGGGCATCAATCCCCAGCGCCGACCCGAGCATGACCACGCCGGTGCCAAGCACGACGGCGGCCGCGCCGCGCAGCGCCAGCTTCATGCGCCACTTGCGCCGGACCTCGCTGATGACGGCTGTCAACTGCGCGCGCGGATCGGACGAATGCGGATGAGCCATAGACCCTCTCGATGTAGATCGAACTACCGTGTTCCCGGCATGGCGACGACGGGCTTCTGCGACAGCCGGTTCGCCAACACACTTTCAGCCACGAGCAACACAAACCCGACGAGCAACAAGAACCACCACATGGACTGACGACGCTCGGTCTCTTCCGGCTTGACGGTGGTCGGCACCGCAGAGGCCACCAGCGACGCACGCCCGGTGGCGCCTGCCGTGAACTCCTGCGCATCCATCGCCGACAAGTCCGACTCGCCTGCCTCGAGATTCACCGCCAGCGTGAAGGGTCGGCCACTGGCCGCTCCACCCTGCGGGCGAATCTCGTAGAAGCCCTGTTCATTCACTTCGACCGAACTGGCGGCACCGCCTTCTCCAACGGTGAGCCGCCGCCCTGAGGGCGACAACACGACGGCGGAGGAGACCCGGGCGTCCGAGCCGCCCGCGGTCAGCGCGGCCACACGCTGGGTCACGTCCACGACCTGCCCCGACGTCTGCCATTCCGGTTGTGCTTCGACCTGACCAAGATACCGCGTGAGCTGGTGCAACAGCGGCACAAAGACCGGCTTCAATACGAGGTCGTTCCAGTCGCCATCCAGCGTGGATCCGAACGCAATCACGCGGCCGCCGCCCACTTTTCGTTCGGCCACGGCCACCGTGCCGTCCGCAAATCTCGCCAGCACCGCGTCGGTCGGCTCCGGGGTGATCGGCCGGAAGCGGAAGAACCGAACGCCCGAAAAATCACCGCTCTTCGGCATCTTGAAGAGTTCGAGCGCCTGGTGACTGAAGTCGATGACGCCGAGGGTTTCGAACCGGCCACCCGGAGCATCCTTCGGCGCCGCCAATGCGCCGGGCATCAACGCGCCCTCGCCATCGAGAGTGTTGCTGCGGCCGCCGAGCACCGCGAGAATGCCGCCACCTCGCTCGACAAACTGCTTCAGGTCGGCGCCGAGCGCGGTCGGGACAGTCACATCCGCGAACACAAGCACCGATGCGCGCGTCATCACCGAACTGCTCAGCTTGGAGATGGGCATCGCTTCGACCTGGAAGGCCGGCGGTGTGCCCACCGCGAGTCCGGCCGTCAGATACAGGCTCTCGGTTGGCGTGGCGCCGTCACGGGTGACGACCACCACGGGTGACGGCCGCGCGGGCGACAACACGAAGTTGAACGTGTTGTCGGACTCGAGTGGATCCGAGCCGGCGCGCACCACGCCGCGGACGAAGTTCTGCGCCAGCGTAAACGCCGGAAACGCCACCGGCGTGGCCACTCCGGGCGGCAACGTCGCCCGGGCGGACCCGGACTGAATGCCGTCAATCAGCAGGGTCACGGGGACGTCCTTCAGAGTCTCCGGGCCTCGATTGGTGACGGCCGCGGTGACCGCCACACGTTCTTCGGTCGCAAACCGCGCGCGGTTGAACGCCACCGATGTCACCGATACGTTCGCAGGGTCCACCGGCGCCACTGAAATCGGCGTAAACGTCGTCCCCTCGGGGAACTGAATCTCCTCCGGCCGGTCCCATCCGGTGCGCTGCATGTCGCTGATCGCGACGACTTCCTTCTGGCCGAGTGTCGACC
>CAZLJG010000438.1:0-2444 GCA_964559545.1 uncultured Solibacteraceae bacterium
CTCCTGGGCCCTCGAAGGCCGTCAGTGCCGCCGGATCAGAAATCACCACCACCTTGTGGTCGTCGAACAACGCCCGCGCGAAGGGCTGGAGGTCCGCGCCACAGAGGATCACCACAGGCGCGCGATTGCGGGCCGGCCGCGGCGTTGGCACCAACGGCCGCCACACTTCCGAAAACAGCGTTGTCACGCGCTGCGAGGCCGTCTGCCCGGGCACCCAATACCGATCGCGTTCAAACGGATACGTCGGCAACGGAATGGTGCGTCCCGCGCCATCGGGCAACAGCCGCTCCCAGTCGATGTCCTGTCCCTGCCGGCGTTCGACCTCCTCGAAGCCGGCCGCACGCAGGCGCGAGAGTTCCTCAATCAGCTCGGCGATCGAACTCACGACAAGGGCAACACGCACGGCGAAGTGGCTGCGCCCGCGCGCGAGCGTCCAGGCCACGTCTGCCAGGTCGCACTCCGTGCGGGTCAGGTGCTGATACAGATCGTCAATGCGACGCATCAGAGCCGCCGGAGTCCTGGCCGAAAGCGGAATCACATAAGTCGTGCGCGGCGCCGGCGGCGCCGGCCGCGGTGGGGCCTCCTCAATGACCATGTGGACATTGGTGCCGCTGAACCCAAAGCCGCTGACCGCAGCGCGACGTGGCAGGCCGTCATGCGCAGGCCACTCCTTCAACGTCGTGTTGAAATCAAACACCCGCGCATCGTCATTCACTTCGTCGGTGACGTGCGCCAGATTCAACGTCGGCACGAGTTGGCGATGTGAGAGGCACAGCAGCACCTTTGCCACCGACGCCATGCCGGCGGCCGCCAACGTATGCCCGATGTTGGATTTGACCGAACCGACCGCGCTCCGGGCGCGGCCGTAGACCTCGGCGAGAGCGGCCAGTTCGATCGGATCCCCCAGCCGTGTGCCCGTGCCGTGTGTCTCGATGTACCCGACGCTCTCGGCGGCAATCCCGGCCCTCGCAAGGACCGTGCGCTCCAGGGCCGCCTGCGCGGTCGCGCTGGGAGCCGTGATGCCGTTTGTGCGGCCGTCCTGATTCATCTCACTGCCGACGATCACGCCGTAGATGTGATCTCCGTCGCGCACTGCGGCGGCCAGCGGTTTAAGGACGACGGCGGCGACGGCTTCACCGGGCACGAACCCGTCGGCATCACGATCAAATGTGCGGCACTGCCCCACCGGCGACAACATCCCGCTCTTGCCCAGCAACAAGTGCGTGTGCGCTGTGGCCATCACCGACACACCGCCGGCGACCGCGATTTCATCCGGATGTGCGCGCAGCCGCTCGCAGGCCAGATGCAGGGCGACGAGCGAAGACGAACACGCGGTATCAATCGCCAGGCTGGGACCGCGCAGGTTCAGGTGATACGACAACCGCGCCGCCAGAATGGCGGTGTTGGTGCCCGCCGCATGGTGCGAGTTCTCCGGAACGTCACCAAACAACCGGGCGTAGTCACCCTCCTTGCAGCCGACGAATACACTGCACGGCTTCCCGTCCAGCACTCGATCGGGCAGGCCGGCATCCTCGAGCGCGCGCCATGCCTCCTGCAGGAACAGGCGCTGCTGCGGATCCATCCACTCCGCTTCCACTGGGAGGATTCGGAAGAACGCCGCATCAAAACGGTCGATGTCGGAGAGAAAGCCACCCCAGCGGCTGTTGGTCTTGCCTGGCCGCATGGGATCGGGGTCGTACACCGCGTCGGCATCCCACCGCTCGGGTGGCACCTCGGTGACACTGCTGCGTCCAGCGGACAGATTGTCCCAGAACGCCTGAAGCGTGTCGGCCCCCGGGAATCGACCGGACATGCCGATGATGGCAATCCGGCCGTCGTCGGCCACAACGTCAGCAGGTGCCGGCACCGTGGCACTTGGCGCATCAACCGGCGTCACGGTAGACGGCGCCACACGCTCCACGTGCGCCGACAACGCGCGATAGGTGGGATGCGTGTACAGGTCGGCCGCCTTCAACTGGACGCCGAGGTCCCGATTGATCGTGTTGACCAGCGCCTGCGCGAGAATCGAGTCCACGCCATAGTCACGGAGCGGCCGGTCGGGCTCGATGGCCGCCAGATCGAGTTCGAGGACGTCGCGGAAGGCCGCCGACAGCACGTGCCTCGAACGACGGCTCGACGATGCGGACGACGCGGTCGCGGCGATGACGTGGCGTGTCGCCGTCTCATTCGCACCAAGCATCGACACGTCGTCGAACCCGGCGAGCTGCAGCGAAGACGTCCACTGCGCAGGACTCAGCAACGGACTCCCTGGCGCACCGGTACTCGGGTGCACGTCAGACGCAAAACGCCACCAGCCCTCAAGCCAGCCGAATGTGACGGTGAGAAACGACTCGAGCGTGGTCTGCTCGTGCAGCACCAGGCGCCCGCCGGGTTTGAGCAACGCGCGCGTGTGCGTCAGCGTTGTCGACAGATCCCGCGTCGCA
>CAZLJG010000439.1:0-2438 GCA_964559545.1 uncultured Solibacteraceae bacterium
GACACCGTGAGCCTCGTTGCCGCGCTACTCGAGGAAGAAAGGGGCAGGCCGTACGATCTGGCGGTCCGGATGGCCTTCACGCTTGTGGCTGGCGGAAAGCTCGGCGAGTTGGGGCAGTCCGTAATCGACGAGACAATAGACCGGTGTCGAAACGAGATTGGAATAGCTTGCTTCGGCACCAGTCCGGACAATCCCACTTTGTGGGAGAGGTATGGCGGCAACGGCACAGGAGTGTGCGTTGAAATCGAGGTGCCAGAAATGTTGCTCGGCAACGAGCTGCACCGCGTTGTCTACGACGACAATCGCCGTCTTCACATAGACGACTTCATACGCTCGCGAAAAATCAGGCGGTTCGCAGCATTGCATTTCGCGACTCTTCTGACAAAGACGAAACGATGGGAGCCTGAGGCAGAGATTCGTTTCCTTTCCAACCGCCAGATGGTAGAAGTGTTCATGGATGGCTCGTCCGTTAGTCGTGTCATCCTCGGGCCCAGGACTCCAGAGCGAGTTGCGGCTCAGGTGCGAGACCTTGCTGGATCAGTCCGCGTCGTTCAGTTCGACAAACTGGCCTAACTCAGCTTGCAGTCGACGGCTGATCTTCCTTCGACAGAGTAGACACTTCGACCTACCTGCAGGAGGTGTCTGGTGGGGGATCGGCCTGCATCAGCCGTAGACACCTTCACCTGGGTGACGGCTTGTCTGTGTCAGCTCGACTGCGAGCGACGCGATCATCGATAGCTCAAAAAAGCACTGCGGAGCGGGGTGACAGGGTGTGGGGCTGGGGGTCCCCACACCAACTCAGGGGACGAACACCGTGGAGCGGTGCTTTTTCCGCGTCGTCGAGCCGGAGAGCGGGCACAGATGAGCCGTCACCCAGGTGAACGGCGTGGGGCGGTGGCGCTGGTGAGAGCGTGTGGGTGGAGCGGTGCTTTTTCCGCGTCGTCGAGCCGGAGAGCGGGCACAGATGAGCCGTCACCCAGGTGAACGACCGGCAGGGGCTACCGAGGCGCGGTTTCGCCGATCCGGGACAGGCGTACCCAGAACACCAACTCGAAGACAAAACCCACGGCGAGAAACACCATGACCCCGGCGCCAATACTCGCCGCGTAGCAGGCCAACGCCGCCAGCAGACACATCCCGGTGATCACATGGCGCTTCATCAGTCCATCTCCGTCGCGCTGCTCGCCTTCTTCACAAGCTGCGCAAGCCGGTCATTCTCGAACCGGTTGAAACTCATGAACAGGCTCTCCTTGAGGTACGTCCGGAGTTCCTCCTCGGTGAGCTGGCCGATCAGGTGCTGGAACTCGTGGTCGATCTCCTCGAAGCTGTAATCGAGATCGGCCTTGCGGGCGAGGTCTCGCGACACGGTCTCGATGATGGCGAGCACGTCACCATCGGTCTCCACAGGGGTGCCGGCGGTCGTGGTGATCTTCCGCATCTCAGCCTCCGAAACTGGCCAGCGCCGATGCCTGATCGGCGTGGACCTCAAGGAAGTTGTGCGCGCCCGTCATCGTCAGCATCGTCTCCACGCGCTTCTGCACGCCCGAGAGCTTCAGCTGGCCACCGGCCGTGTGGGATTGCCGATACAGGTCCATCAGGCAGCCAATCGTGGCGCTGTCCACGTAGCCGACCGTGGAGAGGTCCACGAGAATCTGCTTCTGTCCACTCGCGACCAACCCGGCGACCGTGGTCGCAAAGTCCGAGAGGATCGGATAGGTCAGCTTGGATTCCGTAACGTGCACCACGACGACGGTGCCGTGGGTTGAGGTCGTGACATTCATTCTGTTCCTCCGCGCGAAGCCATGGAGCCCGGCGGCCTGTGATGTTGGAGACGGCGGATCTGGCGTGCCAGTTCGAGTCGTCCCCGGTTGATACGCGACTTGACGGTGCCTTCGGGCAATCCCAGTTGATCGGCAATCTCCTGGTATGAGAACTCCTGCAGGTCCCGCAACGTGACGGCCTGACGCAGGGTGGCCGGCAATTCGGCCAGCGCCTGCCGGATGATCGACTTCAAATCGACGTGTTCCAGCTCGCCGAGCGGCGTCCGCTCCCGCGAGACCGGTGACAGCTCGGACGCGTCCACGTCACGCGCCATGGTCGCCCGTTCCTTCCGGACCGACCGATAGTGGTCGATACAGAGATTACGGCTGATGCTGATGAGCCAGGTCTGGAAGTTGGCGCGCCGGTCGAAGGTGTGCAGCGCCTTGAAAATTTTGACGAAGATGTCCTGGGTCAGGTCCTCGGCCTCGTCGTGCCGCCCGACGAACTTGTACGCGACGTTGAAGACCTTGCGGCGATGCGTACGGACGATCTCTTCCCACGCGGTCTGGTCACCGGCCAGACACCGCGCTATCAAGGCATCAGAGGCCTCGTTCGGAGAGGGCGTGGGGATTTCGGACATGCAACGGACGGCCAGAACCGCGTCCGGAATCATACTA
>CAZLJG010000440.1:0-2425 GCA_964559545.1 uncultured Solibacteraceae bacterium
TGCCGGTCGACGGGCCGTACAAGCCGGACCACTACCGGTACTAACGTTTGTCGGTCTGGGGTCCAGGGTCCAGGGTTCGAAGTCCAGGGGTCCAGGGGTCCAGGAGTCCGGGAAGCAGTAGGGCGCGCTGGTTTGCAGCGCGCCAATTGAGGGCGGCGGGGGGTGATCCCCGCCGCCCTTTTCTTCAGAAGAACAGAATTCCGCCAAGTGCCGACCGCGTCCCGAATGACGTGGACGTGATCTTCGATGTGTCCAGTGCGCTGGTCACGGAGTTTTCGGTGCGCGACCAGCCGAGGCCGGCTTCGGCGAAGACAGCAAAGCGCGCTCCGAGGCGGTGCTGTGCGCCGACCATGCCGGCGAGTTGGTGTCCCGTGCTCCTGGCACTGTCGGAGAGACTCGATGTGTTGCGCACGTACGAGTACTGCGGGCTCACGTAGATCCGCGTTGCATCAAACGAGCGCACAAAGAACAGCACACTCGCGCCAGGTGTCCATGTGGTGTTCGTCGTGGACTCGTTGATGAAGTTCTCCCCGTCGTACTTCGACGTATTGCGATTGAAGCCAATCTGTCCGCGAACAGCGACGTGATCGCTTGCGGTCACATACAACCCGACGGTGGTACCGGTGGACATTGTGACGCCAACCTTTGGCGCCTCCTGCGCTGCGGCCTTCGACGCTCCAATGATCACGAGGGCACACGCAAGTGCCACTGTTCCAAACTGACGCATGACGGACTCCTCAACGAACACGACAACGCTGGCTGTCCTTCATTACGTCAGCGTCCTGTCGAACGTTGCGTGTGTGTTCAGCTGCGGACAACGTGTGGCCCGGTGTACAGTGACACCCATGTCTTCGCGTTGGGGGATGTTGACTGTCGTCATCGCCGCCGCACTGGTGGCGGGTGGGTGTCTGAAGAAGGACATTGTGTCCACCTGGTATGTCGAGGCGGATCGACGGGTCGTGTGGACGGTGGAGGAGCGTGACGTCCGGTCCGACAGCGATTCGCCCGATGAGCGCGACCGCGACGAAGATGACTTCCTCTCTGACGTGCGCGAGCGGAACCATCCGGTGGCGCGAGGCCTCCGGCAGTTCACCCCGACGGGCGTCACGTCACGGTTGCTGCGTGAACGGCCACCGTTCAACGTCGTGACCGAAGCGACGTTTCCCAGCCTTCAGGTTCTTGGTGAGCGGGTGCTGACCCGTTTCGGGGTGCGCGGCCGATCGTTCGTCGAGTTCACGCGTGATGGCTTCGAGTGGACGTGGTCCATCGATGCAGACACCAAGGTCGATGAGGATCTGATTGACGACGACCTGACCGCGCTGTTTGAAGCGTCGACCATCAGGATCGCGTTGGCTGAGGGCCGATTTGTATCGTCCTCGCGCGGGAACCTGTCTGACGACCGGCGGATCGCCACGTTTCCCGTTGCCGATCTACTGGAAGATCACGGGAAAAAGGTCGGCGAAGAAACGACCTTCGTGTTGCGCTGGTCGTCACGCTGAGCGTTCAGCACGAGACAGCACAAAACCGCTCGCTGCGATTCCAGCCACGATCAACAGTCCAACGAGACCGGTCTCGAAGTACGGCATCTCGGCATTCAAGGTCGAGACGACACCCCACGTCCAGAAGTGGCAGAAGAAGCCGACAATGCCCGCGAACAATCCGAAGCGGAACAACACGCCAAGGATGACGAGCACCAGTAAAAGGCCGAAGAACAGGTCGAGGCTGACGATTCCTGACTGAAATTGCCCGCGCGCGGCCAGCGGCGTAAACAACAACGTCGCCACACCAAATGCCACCGCCGTGCCGCCGAGTGGACGCCAGGCGCGTTGGAGACCGGCGCGCAGCAGCGCAAGGCCGAGCACGCCGAGCATCGCATTAGTCAGCGCATTCGATCCCACGGTCATCATGCGCCCAAGGAGTGCGCGAGTGCCCAGAACGAGATCCGGGCCATGTGGCGCGAAGGCGTCCCAGCCGAACCAGCGCGGCACCAGATGAAACAGATAAGAAATCACCGTCATGCCGACACCGCACGCGGCGCCGATGAGCAGGTCGCGGCCGACCAATCCATCACGGAACCTGCCGCCGATCAGTCGCGACCACGTGATGAGAATGTGCGGCCACGTGCGACGCACGTACGGCTCTGCCGCGAGGTAGAAGAGCCATACCGTCATCGCGCCGAATAGGGCGCGCCCGACGGCGTCGAAGAATCGATCCTGCTCGAGTCCAACATCCGGAACGTGGTGGGCCTGCAGGATCCATCCCGCCACAAGGAGCGACGCCGAGGCACCAGCCAGTCGTCGCGCCCCCAGCCGGTCGCCTCGTCCAGCTCGCACGTTGGCTCTGGCCACCAACCCTGCGACCAGGAGCAGTGTCGGCACGATCAGCAGCGCGACCTGACTGATGACCGACGATGAGCGAGCGGGCT
>CAZLJG010000441.1:0-2423 GCA_964559545.1 uncultured Solibacteraceae bacterium
CGGTCTCCACCCAGAGCGCGCCCGCCGGACCTGTGTGTGAGACGCCGGAGGACACATTCGCCCCGGGCGTCCCCACCGGCCTGCTCGGTGCGGCCGAGCCCGGACGCGTGACATTGCAGTGGGATCCCGTATCCGCGACCGACCTGGCCGGGTACCATGTCTTGCGCGCGGCCGGACCGAATGCCACACTGCAGCCGCTGACGACGACGCCGGTGGACACGGCGGGATATGCGGATCTGACCGCGCAAGCCGGCGTGGAATATGTCTACGTGGTCGTCGCCATCGACAAGGCGGGGAATCGGAGCGCCCCCTCGGCGCGATTGACCGTGACGGGCGGCCGCTGACGCCGCGAGTGGGAGCACAGACGAGTTATGACGCGACTGTATCGAATCGAATACGAGGGTGGTCCGCGGTATGCGGCGGAACGCGACGGCCAGTGGCGACTGGTCGACGGCGATGTGTTTGGCGCGTGGACGCTTGGTGCGGAAATCGCCTCCGAGGGCCATCACGTGCTGGCGCCCGTCAGGCCGTCGAAGATTGTGTGTGTCGGCCTGAACTACAAGGACCACGCGGCTGAACAGAACAAGCCGCTGCCGGCCGAGCCGCTGCTGTTCATCAAGCCGTCCACGACGGTCATCGGTCCCGGAGAGGCTATTCAGGCGCCAGGGTGGGCGGGGCGTATCGATCACGAGGCCGAACTCGGGCTGGTGATCGGCAAACGGGCGCACCGGGTGCCGCTCGACAAGGCCAACGACTACATCCTCGGGTTGATCGCGGTGAACGACGTGACCGCGCGCGACCTGCAGAACAAGGACGGCCAGTACACGCGGTGCAAGGGTTTTGATACGTTCGGGCCGATTGGTCCGTGCATCGCGACCGGTCTTGATGGTCGCGACCTCGCCGTGCGCGGCTACGTGAACGGCCACCTGCGCCAGGATTCCCGCACACGCGAACTCATCTTCACCATTCCCGAACTGGTCGCGTTCATCACGTCGATCATGACGTTGTTGCCGGGCGACATCATTTCGACCGGCACACCATCAGGCATCGGCCCGATTGCGCCGGGCGACTCCGTCACCGTTTCCATCGAGGGCGTCGGCGCCCTCACCAACCCCGTGGTGCTTCAATGAAATTGTTTCTCGATACCGGCAACCTCAAGGAAATCCAGGCCATGGTGCCCCTCGGCATCGTTGATGGCGTCACCACCAATCCGTCGCTGATGGCGAAGGAGGGCGGCGACCCGCGCGCGATCATCAAGGCGATCTGTGACGTGGTGCAGGGGCCGGTCAGCGCCGAAGTGGTGGCCACCGACTGGGAAGGCATGGTCAAGGAAGGCCGTGAGCTCGCCGCGATCGATCCCCACGTGGTCGTCAAGGTGCCGTTCACCCGCGACGGTGTGCGGGCGACGAAAATTCTCGCGGACGAAGGCACACGGGTGAACGTGACGCTGATCTTCAGCGCCACGCAGGCGCTGATCGCGGCCAAGGTCGGCGCGGCCTACGTCAGCCCGTTTGTCGGCCGCCTCGATGACATCGCGTCGGACGGCATGGGCCTCATCCGCCAGATCGTCGAGATCTTCGACGGCTACCCGTACACGACGGAGATTCTGGTCGCCAGTGTCCGCGGCCCGATGCACATCGTTGAAGCGGCCCGCATGGGTGCGGACGTGTGCACCTGCCCGTCGTCGGTGATTGAGGCGTGTTTCAAACATCCGCTGACCGACATTGGCCTTGAGAAATTCCTGGCGGACTGGGCGAAGGCGCAGGCGGGCAAATAATGTCCACGCCGCAGGAACAACTCGCCGAGCTCGAACGGCGGGCGGAACTTGGAGGCGGGGAGGATCGCCTCAAGCGCCAGCGCGAAAGCGGCAAGCTGACGGCGCGTGAGCGCATCGACCTGCTGTTTGATGCGGGCACGTTCGACGAGTTCGACAAACTGGTGACCCACCGCTGTCGCGACTTCGGCATGGACAAGGAACTGGTGCCGGGCGACGGCGTGGTCGCCGGTCAGGGCCTGGTGGACGGCCGGTCGGTGTTTGCCTTCGCGCAGGACTTCACCGTGTTTGGCGGCTCCCTCTCGGAGACCAACGCCGCGAAGATCTGCAAGGTCATGGACCAGGCGATGAAGATGGGCGCGCCGGTTGTTGGGCTCAACGACTCGGGCGGCGCGCGCATTCAGGAAGGCGTGTTGTCGCTGGCCGGGTATGCCGACATCTTCCTGCGCAACACATTGGCTTCCGGCGTGATTCCGCAGATCTCCGCGATCATGGGTCCGTGCGCCGGCGGCGCCGTGTATTCACCCGCGATCACCGACTTCAACATCATGGTCGAGGGCACGAGCTACATGTTCGTGACCGGACCGGATGTCATCAAGACCGTCACGCACGAAGACGTCACCAAGGAGGAACTTGGTGGCGCGATGAC
>CAZLJG010000442.1:0-2408 GCA_964559545.1 uncultured Solibacteraceae bacterium
TCGACACTGACTGGCACCGTGTTGGACACGTCCGGTGGTGCCATTCCAGGCGCGACCGTGGTTATCAAAAACAGCGGCACCGGCGTCACCACCGAGACCGTCTCGTCGTCTCAGGGCACGTTCACCGCGGCGGCGTTGCTGCCCGGCACGTACTCGGTGACCATTTCGTTGACCGGCTTCAAGACGGCCGTCTTCAACGGTGTTGTGCTGAACGCCGGCGTCCCCTCGGCCATCACGGCCAGACTGGAAGTTGGTGGCATCACGGAAACGGTTGTTGTTGAAGGCGCGACCGCACTGGTGCAGACGGTCTCATCGGCCGTGTCGTCGACCATCAACACCGAACAGATTCAGAGCCTCCCCCTGACAAGCCGCAACGTCATGGACTTTGTGACGTTCCTGCCCGGCGTGTCCACGCCCGGCGGCAACCGGCAGTCGTCGATCAACGGGTTGCCCCGCGGCGCGATCAACATCACGCTCGACGGCGTCAACATTCAGGACAACACCCTGCGCAGCACGGACGGCTTCTTCACGATCGTCCAGCCGCGCCTTGACGCGATCGAGGAAATGACGGTCTCGACTGCGGCCGGCGAAGCCGCGGGCGGCGGGTCGGGTGCGGTGCAGATTCGCTTCACGACGCGCTCGGGCTCCAACACCTACTCGGGCAGCCTGTATCACTACTACCGGAACGACACGTGGAAGGTGCTCGGCCAGACGCTGAACCTGAACATGAACACGTGGTTCAACATCCGCAATGGTGTGCGCAAGCCGAAGCTGCTGCAGCATCAGACTGGTGGCCGCCTCGGTGGTCCCATCATGATCCCCGGTCTCTACGACGGTCGAGGCAAGGCGTTTTTCTTCACGAACATCGAGAACTTCTACCAGCCATCCGAAGTGACGCGGAACCGCACGATCCTGCACGAGCAGGCGCGCGCGGGCAACTACCGCTACGTGGGTGGCCCGGCCAACGGCGTGAACGTGCTGGCCCTGGCCGCCGCCAATGGCCAGTTGGGCACGATGGATCCGACGATTTCGAAGTTGCTGGCGGACATCCGCACAGCAGTCGGAACCACAGGGTCGATTGTCGCGAACGCCAACCCGCTGCACGACACGTACTCCTACAACGCGGAAACGAAGGCGAACAACTGGTTCCCGACGTACCGGTTGGACTACAACTTCACGAACAACCACCGGTTCTCGACCGTGCTCAACTGGCACACGTTCAGCTCGGATCCCGATACGCTGAACGGCTTTGAGCCGTCGTTCCCGGGCTTTCCGGTGCGCGGGTCGCAGACCTCGAAGCGCATTTCGTCGAGCAACACACTGCGGTCCACGTTCGGTCAGAACCTGACCAACGAATTCCGGTTCAGCTACCAGGGCTCGCCGGTGGAGTTCTTCAACGAGCAGTTTGACCCGGGGATCTGGAACCAGTCGTTTGGTGGCCAGGGCGGCTTCCATCTCGGACTCGGCAGCGGTCTCACCAACGCGGGCCCGGCGCCCAACGCCCAGTCGCGCAACGTCAAAGTGTTCCGCGTGGACGACACGGTGAGCTGGCTGCGCGGCGCGCACAGCATCAGCATGGGCGCGTCGTTTGAGCGCATGGACTCGTGGAACAAGTTCCGCGCGACGGTGCCGACCATCGGCTTCGGCATGCAGCCGACTGATCCGGCCATCGGCCTCTTCACAACGGCCAACTTCCCAGGCGCCTCAGGTGCCCAGCTGACGGCAGCGCAGAACTTCTATGCGTTGCTCACCGGCCGAGTCACCTCACTGAACGGCACCGCGCGTGTGGATGCGGGCACCGGCAAGTACGTGTTCAGCGGACTCGGTCTTGAAGAGTCGCGGCTCGACGAGTTCGGCGTCTTCGTGCAGGACAGCTGGCGCGCGCGCTCGAACCTGAGCATCAACCTCGGTCTGCGGTGGGATGTGCAGAAGCCGTTCCGGGCCCTGAACAGCTCCTACGCGACGGCCACCATCAACGACATCTGGGGCCGGTCGGGTTACAAGGACGGCTGCGACCTCAGCAACGCGACACCGGAGACCTGCAACCTCTTCAAGCCGGGTCAGATGCCCGGATCGGTGAGCCAGTACCAGCAGTTCATGGCCGGCACCGGCGCGTACAACACCGACTGGAACAACGTGGCGCCGAGCATCGGCTTCAACTGGACGCCGGATCGGCGTGAAGGGCTCCTCGGTTCCCTGATGGGCGAGTCGGGCGACTTCGCCATCCGCGGCGGCTTCGGTCGTTCGTTCCAGAAGCCCGCGCTGGGCGACCTCCGAGCGCGTTTCTCCGGCAACCCCGGTCTGGCGATCCCCGTGCAGCGCACGCTGGGCCTGGGCAACATCCCGACACCCCTGTGGCTCTTCCGGGATACGGCGGGCCTCACGCCGGCCACCTTCAGTGACACGCC
>CAZLJG010000443.1:0-2408 GCA_964559545.1 uncultured Solibacteraceae bacterium
GCCGTTCATCTGTTGGAACTCCGACATGTCGATGAGGAACACGCCGCATCGAAGCACGTACTGCAGGTCCGATCCGCCGGCCTTCAGAATGGTCTGCAGGTTGCGGAGACACTGTTCGGTCTGAGTGGCAGTGTCGGAGCCGGCCAGCTTGCCGGTGGCCGGGTCGGTGGCGCCCTGGCCGGACACAAAGATCAGTCGCTCGAAGCCCATGCCCGGGACGTACGGACCCACAGGGGCCGGGAGGTTTGCAGCGAGGACAGGACGATGGACGGTGCTCATGGTGGGCGCCATTCTACCCCCTGATTTGATGTAGGATTCCGCCACGATGAACATCCTGATGCCTGTGGCGGTCGCCGCAGCCTGTCTCGTTCTGGCCTACCGCTGGTATCCCCGTTACATCGGCCGCGTCTTCAAGGAGGACGATGCCCGGATGACGCCGTGTGAACAACACGCCGACGGGAAGGACTACGTCAAGAGCCGCACCCACGTGGTCTTTGGCCATCATTTCGCGACCATCGCCGGCGCCGGCCCCATCGTCGGTCCAACCCTCGCTCTGGCATATGGCTGGCAACCGGTGTGGTTGTGGCTGGTCATCGGCGGCATCTTTTTTGGTGCGATGCACGACATGACCGCCATGTTCGTGAGCGCGCGCGAAGGGGGCAAGTCGATCGGCGCGATCGCGCGGACGACACTCGGTCCCCTCGGATACCTGCTGAATCTGATCGTGTTGATTTTCGTGCTGGCGATCATCAACGCGATTTTTCTGAATCTGTCGGTCACGGCCCTCACGTCGCTGTATCCACTTGATGCGCTGCGGCTTGATCCCACGCAGACGATGCTGGGCACCGTCGAAATAAACGGCGTGCAGAACGCGCGCATTGGGGGCATCGCGACGACGTCGGTGTTTTTGATCACCCTGTTTGCGCCGGTGCTGGGGTGGTTGATTCGCAAGGATCGCATCTCGACCGGGAACGCCTATCTCGTGGCCACCATCACGTGTGTGGCCAGTGTCGTGTTGGGCTTCATGTTTCCCATCACGCTGAGCGGTGACAGCTGGCGGATCATCATGACCGTCTACATCCTGCTGGCCTGTGCGGTGCCGGTGTGGCTCGTGCTGCAGCCGCGCGACTTCACCAACGTGCAGCTGCTCTACGGTGGCATGTTGCTCCTCTTCCTTGCGGCTATCGTGGCCGGCTTCAAGGGAGCATCGATTCAGGCACCCGCCATGGATCTGGCCGCAGGGCAGGCCGCCTTGCGCGCGCCGCTCTGGCCGATTCTCTTCATCACGGTGGCGTGTGGTGCCATCAGCGGATTCCACAGTCTGGTCGCCAGCGGCACGACGGTGAAGCAGATTCCGAAAGAGAGTGATATCCGGCGCATCGGGTACGGTGCGATGGTCACAGAAACCTTCTTCGCGGTACTCGTGCTGGTCGCCGTCGGGTCGATGTTGAGCCAGGCCGAATACATGTCGGTGGTCTACCCCCCAGGCGTCGCGACCAACCCGGTGCTCGGGTTCGCGTTGGGCGCGGGGCGGCTGATCAATCTGGCGCTGCCGTTCATTCCAGTCGCCATCGCGGTCGTCTTCGGCATTCTGATGCTTGAGGGGTTCGTGGTCACGACGCTCGACAGTGCCGTCCGCCTCTGTCGCTACCTGATTCAGGAAGCGTGGGACGTGGCGTTCGCCGGGCAGGCGCCGGACTGGACGCGCAACACCTTCATCAACTCCGGCATTGCCGTGGCGCTGATGTTCCTGTTCTCGATCAGTGGCACCGTGCGGCAGATGTGGCCGATCTTCGGCGCGGGCAACCAGTTGATTGGCGCGCTCGCACTCACGACGGTCTCGGTGTGGCTGGCCCAGCGCGCGCGTCAGACGACGTTTGCGGTGGTGCCGGCGGCGTTCATGATCGTCACGACGTGTGCGGCGTTGTTCATTCTGGCGAAGAACAACCTCTCGGGCGGCAACATCTGGCTGGGCTCGGCCGCAACGGCGTTGTTGTTCCTCGCCGTCGGTGCCGTGGTCGTCGGCGTGACCCGGTTTACGCAGGCCATCAGCGCGGACGCCGTCAAAGTCGAGATCTGACGCTGACGCGCGGCTACCAGAGCACGGACACACCGCCTCGCAGCGTCAGGATGGGCGCTTCGAGCGTGTCGATGTACGGACTGTAGTCACGATTCCCCTGAGTGCCGCTCACGCGCAGCTCAGGGCGCCACCACACGCGACCCTTGCCTCGCAGCTCGACTCCGAGTCCCAGCTCCACCCCCAGCTTGGTCAGGCGCCAGGCCTGCGTCGCGAACGGGCCCTCGATGGGCATCCCATTCGGGCCCGCCACGTAGCTGCGTGTCCGAAACTTCCCACGGGTGTGCAACAACAGGGGGCCGGCGCTGACAAACGGTCGCGCTTTCGACGT
>CAZLJG010000444.1:0-2374 GCA_964559545.1 uncultured Solibacteraceae bacterium
CCCGGCTGTGGGTCGTGCCGGCCGCCGCCGTCTGCTGGCGTTGCGGCTCGGGGTCGTTTATTTGTTCGTTGACGCCCAACACGACTTTCACCGCGCGGTTCTTCACCGGCGCGGCGACGATGACGCTCTTCACGCCAGACTCGAAGTAGGGGGCGAGCGACTCCGCGGTTCTGAATTTGCCGCTGCACTCGAGGACGATGTCGACATCGGCCAAGGACCACGGCACCTGACCGGGTTTGGCGAGGGCCGAGTAGGTGAGGCTGCGCTCTCCGATGTGCAGCTCCGCGTCGGAGTGGTGCACGGCTTCCGCCCACCGTCCGTGCACTGAGTCGAACATGAGCAGATGCGCGGCCGTCTCCGGCCCGCCAGCCACTTCGTTGACGTGCACGAACTGCAAGTCGTGCCGCGACCAGCCCGCGCGCAGAGCAAGCCGGCCCATCCGGCCCAGTCCATTGATGCCGATTCTCGTCGCCATGTGCCACCGATAGCCCGCGAACCGCGCGGACGCCTTAGAGGTCCTTCAGGAGTTGTTTGAGGTGCTTCAGCGCACTTGGCACGAGGCAGTACCCGCCCCCGGGCCCGGCACCGCTGGTACGGACCAGGCCGGCCGCACGCAGGATGCGCAGGTGTTCGGAGACCGTGGACTGGGCAAGCGGCAGTTCGTCCACAAGGTGGCTGCACAGGCGGGTGTCGCGAGAGGCCAGCAGCCGGAGGATGCGCACGCGGGTCGGATGGCCGAGCGCTTTTGCAAACGCCGCCAGGCGGGCGTCAGCGGCCGGATCGTCGGGGCGCAGCGCGGGAATGGCGGAGGAGTCCGGGGGACAGCATCCGGGGGCGGGGGATCGAGCGCGGGTGTAAGGCATCGTCAATCGTCGATGGACGATACACCGTCTCTGCGTCGCATTCAACCACCTGCAGGACGCGTGCGCCCTGGGTGAAGGAGAGGCAGCAGAGGCTTGAACGCCTCGTCCGACAGAGCTGGGCTGGCTCTGGCGAAAGCGTTGGGTCCGACTAACAAGTTCCGCGTTCGAACCCAGCTGCGCTACTAGAATTCCGACCCGTGGTCCTTTCCGAGGCGGATACCAGGGCAAAGCTGAGTGACCCGGCCTTTTACTCTCGCGGCTGGTCCGAAGACCCGATCTGCCGGGAGACCACCCTCGGTGCCGTCGAGATCGTTGCCGGCAAGGCGCGACGCCGGGCCCGCGGACGGACCGACTACACCCTCCGCGTTCAGGTCAGCAAGGAGACGCAGCCCCGGGTGGTTGTGTTCTTCAAGCATCGTCCGGGCGAGAGCGTGTGCCGCGTGGTACGCATTCCTGCGTCCGTTGCCAAGGGAGTGCACGACGGCCTGGAGACCGTCAACCGCCGTTGACTCCAGTTCACGCCGGTCGTCTGGCCGTTCCGACGGAGAGCCGTTGTCGTCAGCGGTTGTTCAGAGCGGCAATCAAGGGACACGTGACCGTTGTCTTCGTGGCACAACAGTCGGCAACGAGCGCCCGAAGTGTCGTCTCGATACGGCGAAGGTCCCGAAGTTTCGCCCGGACGTCGGCAAGTTTCTCCTCCGCCATGACGCGCGCCTCGTCGCAATGCGCCCCGTCGTCCAAGCGCAGGAGGCTCTTGATCTCGTCCAAGCTGAATCCCAACCGCTGCGCGGACTTGACGAACTTCACCCGCGCCACGTCGGTATCGCGGTACCGCCGGATCTGCCCGTATTGTCGCGTGGGCTTCGGCAGCAGCCCCTTTCGCTGGTAGAACCGGATGGTTTCCACGTTGACGCCCGCTGCCGCGGCGACGACACCAATCGAACGGCTGGATTGCTCGGAATTCATGGCATTGACTCCGTACGTAAGTACGGCAATAAGCTTATCAGGTATGCAGGGACATCAAACGGCATCCGCTGCGGTGGGGCCCCCGAACGGACGGGGAGCGCTCGCCATTGGGGGGATCGCCGCGGTGATCGCCTCGACCTGCTGTCTTGGTCCGCTGGTGCTGCTCACGCTTGGTATCAGTGGTGCCTGGATTGCAAACCTCACAGCGCTCGAGCCGTACCGTCCGGGCTTTATCGGCGTCGCGGCCGTGGCGCTCTTCTTTGCGGCACGTCGCATCTTCCGCCCGGCTGCCGCGTGCGCGCCTGGTGAGGTCTGCGCCGTACCGCGCGTACGCGCGACGTACACGGTGCTGTTCGGACTCGTCGTCGTGTTGTTGCTTGTCGCCATCGGCTACCCGTGGGTAGTGCCGTACTTCTACTGACCGTCGAACAGTGAGGAATACATGAAGAAGACTATGTATGCCGCGTGTGTGAGCCTCCTTCTGGCGATGCCGGCGTGGGCCGCGCCCTCGTCCGTGACGTTGTCCGTGGCCAACATGACGTGCG
>CAZLJG010000445.1:0-395 GCA_964559545.1 uncultured Solibacteraceae bacterium
GGCAGCGACGTGCTGAGTCAGTTCCTGGTGGAAGCCCTGGTGATCTCGATCGTGGGCGGCGGCCTCGGCATCGCCTTCGGGTATGGGGCCGCTGAGTTCGTGAAGTGGTATCAGAACTGGCCCGCCGTCATTCCGATGGACTCGATCTTCCTGTCATTCGGCGTCGCCGCCGGCATCGGGGTCTTCTTCGGCTTCTACCCCGCCCGCAAGGCGTCAGCCCTGGATCCCATCGAAGCGCTCAGGTTCGAATAGGGCGTATTTCGGAGCACAAGGGCTTCAGCCCTTGTGTCTGTCCCAGGGGCTAAAGCCCCTGGGCTCCATTTGGATCTGCACGCCAGTCGAAGGTGCTCCAGGTCCACACTGAACGTGGCGTCCGGCGTCGCCTCCGCGATCCG
>CAZLJG010000445.1:405-2371 GCA_964559545.1 uncultured Solibacteraceae bacterium
AAGCCCCTGGGCTCCACTCAGTCCATTCTCTCCACATCCGCCCCAAGCGCCGTCAGTCGATTGACCAGGTCCGCGTAGCCACGTTCGACGGTCTCGATTTCCAGCACGCGGCTTTCGCCATCTGCAACCAGCGCGGCGGCGACAAGCGCCATGCCTGACCGGATATCGCGGCTGTCGAGCACGCGGCCCCTCAATTTCGACGGGCCGGTGACGATGATGCGGTGGGAGTCGCAGAGAAAGAGATCGGCGCCCATCGAGCTGAGCTGTTCGAGCGCGAAGAGGCGCAGTTCGTACATCCAGTCGTGGAGCAGCGTCCGTCCCTCGGCCTGGGTGGCGAGCACGGTCACCAGGGACACGATGTCGGAGGGAAACGCGGGCCAGAGTCCTGTCGTCACACGTTTGGCGGCACGCAGTTGCGATCGATGCACGACAAACGCGTCGTCGCTCAAATCAAACGACAGCCCCATCTCGGCGAGCACGGCCGTCGTCGGCTCAAGGTCAATCGCCTGGCACCCGGTAATGGTGAGTTCGCTGCCGGTGACGGCACCGACCACGCCCCAACTGGCCGCCTCGATGTAATCGCCCCGCAGCGTGTGTGTGGCGCCGCGACGGGTCTTGGTGCCCGTCACGCGCAGCGTGGTTGTGCCTGCGCCCTCGACCTCGACACCCATCGCGCGAAGGAACTGGCACAGTTCCACGACGTGTGGTTCGCAGGCGGCATGGCGAATTTCGGTGACGCCGTCCGCGGCAGCTGCGGCCATCAGCGCGGTCTCGGTTCCCGTGACACTGGCTTCAAGCAGATACATGGACGCGCCATGCAAGCCTGACGACGCGTCGAGCCGGTGCCCGGTCGCGCCCTCCGTCACGTGGGCGCCCAGCGCGCCGAGCGCCCTGAGATGGGTGGTGATGGTGCGCCGCGCCGGAAAGTCCCCTCCAGGAGGCGCCAGGCTCGCCCAGCCTACACGCGCGACCAGCGCGCCCATGAGCATGACCGACCCGCGCAGCCGGCCCACGAGGGCGGGATCCGGTGCGCCGGAGGTGATGTCCGCGCAGGTCACTCGAAGCGTCGACGTGCCTTCACCCTCAACGGTGGCGCCCAGCGATCGGAGCAGCGCAATCATGACCGCGACGTCACGAATCTGCGGCACATTGCGCAACTCACATGTGTCGGGCGTCAACACACATGCGGCCAGCAGCGGCAACGCGGCATTTTTGTTGCCGTCCACCGCAATTCGACCGGCCAGCCGGCGTCCACCCCGCACCACCAATGAAGCCATCAGACGTCTCCCAGGTACACGATCTCTTCTCTCAGTTGGACACCGAACTGCCCACGGACGGCCCGCTTCGCCTGCTCGATTAGCGAACGAATATCCGCAGCAGTCGCCGCACCGTTGGTCACGATGAAGTTGGCGTGCACCGGCGAGATTTGCGCCCCGCCAACACGCGCGCCCTTCAGGCCGGCACGATCCACAAGCGCCCCCGATGACCACGGGATCCCCGCCGGCACCACGTCACGACCGGGCAGCGGATTCTGAAACACACAGCCCGCGCTCGGCAAATGCAGGGGCTGCGTGCGCTTGCGATGCGCCAGTGACTCTCTGGCCACCGCGCGAAGCGCATCAGGCGCACCCGGCGCCGCAAAGAAGTCCGCCCACACGACGACCTCGTGAGTCTCGAACAATCGGCTGGTGTCGTAGCCAAATCCCATGGCCGACGCGGGCTCCTCGCGCCACTCCCCCTTTGGAGTCACCACAGCAACCATGGACACCAGTTCGCTGATGTCATGCCCGCCGTAGTGGGCGTTCCCATGGATGGCGCCGCCGACCGTGCCAGGCGTGCCTGCCCACGCTTCGAGCCCCGCGAGCCCACGGCCAATCATCCACCGCACCAGACCATTCATCGTCAGGCCCGCTTCCGCGCGCACACGATCCGGCGAGGGCTGGCTCACACCCGTCAGCTTCAATCG
>CAZLJG010000446.1:0-2369 GCA_964559545.1 uncultured Solibacteraceae bacterium
GCAGGGCTTCTTCGACCAGACCGCCACGTTCATGGTCAACCGCAGTTGACGAGCTCGGAGGCGATTTCTCCGGAAATCGCCTCCGAGCTCATTTTTCACTGGCGGAGGGCGGTGAGGGGGTCGATGCGGGAGGCGCGGCGGGCGGGCCACCAGCAGGCTGCGGTGGCGACCACGAGTAACACGGCGGGCACCAGCGCGAAGCTCACCGGATCAAACGGGACCACGCCCCACAACAGTCCGTCCAGATAGCGGACGAGCAGGGCCGCAGCGCCGAGACCGACCACCAATCCCCCACCGGTGATCCACAGGCCCTGGCGCACGGTCAGCCAGACGATGTCGCGCGGCCGCGCCCCCAGCGCGGACCGCACGCCGATTTCACGACGCCGTTGCGCGACATTGAACGACAACACGCCGAACACCCCAACGCCCGCGATCAGCAACGCGAGTGACGACAGGCCCGTCAACAACACCGCGTACAGTCGCGGCCGCGCCAATCCGGCGCGCAGCCGGTCCTCCATGGTCAACACGTTGTCGAGGACGATGCGGTCGTCGATTTGCGCGAGGAGCTGGCGCAGCGGCGGCACCACCGCGAGCGGATCAGTCGATGTCCGCAGGACCAGCATGGGCTCGGTGGCCTGCACGCCATCCGGATCCTGAAAGTCGGCGAAGTAGATCTCCGGGCGCGGCGACTCGCCACGTGTCTGCGGCTGAATGTCGCGCACCACCCCGACGACTTCCGACTCCGTGCGGTCGTCCCTGATCGACACGGGCAGCCGTTCGCCGACGCCGCGGCCCTCAAGATACGTGCGCACAAACGTCTCGTTGACCAGCACCACGGTCGGCGACGCGGCCGTGTCCGCGTCCGTAAAGGCGCGACCGGCCGCCAGTCGCGCGCCGAGGGCTTCAAGGAAGCCGGGGCTCACCGACCGAACCGCCGCTTGTGCGTTCGTGGGCTGTCCATCACCCGATGGATTCGGCAGCGTGAATCCCATCAACGCATCGACGTTGGTCAGTGGCAACACGGAGGAATAGCCGGCATGCGCGACACCGGGCACCTCACGCACCTGCTCCAGCAGCTGGCGCAATACGTCGGCGCGACGAACGTCGGTAAATCCGGGATCCGGCATCGGCATCCGCGCGGTCAGCACGCCGACCGGCTCGTAGCCGCGGTCCACATCCCACAACGCGGCAAACGATCGCCCCAGCAATCCCGCCCCGACCAGCAGCAGCGCCGCCACTGCCACCTGCCCCACCATGATCCCCGCTCGCCAGCGCCCCGCGGCCGTGCGCCCGCTCAATCCGACAGGCGCCTGTCCATCCTCAAGCAACGCATCCACCAGCCGCAGCCGCCGCATCTGCCACACCGGCAGCAGTCCAAACAACACACCCGCTGCCAACGACATCACGGCGGCAAATCCCATCACGCGCCAGTCAACGACGATGTCGGTGATTCGGGGAAAGTCACTTGGCAGCAACGTCGGCAACAGCGCATGCAGCGCCACCGCGAAGCCAAGCCCCACCGCACCACCGATGACGCCGAGCATCGTGGACTCGACCAGCAACTGCCGCGCGAGCCGCGCCGTCCCTGCCCCGATCGCCGCACGGATCGCCATCTCGCGGCGCCGTGCCGCAGACCGCGCCAACTGCAGGCTCGAGATGTTGGCGACGGCCGTCAGAAACAGCAACCCCACCGCCACGAGGAACACGAGAATCGCCGGGCGCACCTCGGAGGTGAGGAAATCCATCAACATGACGGCGGACACCTGACGCGGACCGCGACTGCCAAACACTGCGGTGTCGATCATCGCGGGCGCTGGACCAGCATTCGCGCGCACCGTGGCTTCGGCTGCCGCTTGTGCGGCGGTGGCACCGTCCTTCAGTCGCGCGACGCCCGCAAAAATCGAAATCGACGAACTTCCGTCTGTGGATGTGACCACCGGGATCACGTGGAATGGAATCACAAACTGGGTGTCGGGCTGCGGGAACGCCATGCCTTCGGGTAAGACGCCGACGATCTGATGCGGTTGCCCGTCGAGGTCAAGGGTCTGACCCACGACATCCGAACGCAGGTCAAACCTGGACCGCCAGAGTGCATGACTCAGCACGATCACGCGCGGGCGGTCGGGCGCTTCATCGGCCTCGGTGAAAAACGCGCCGCGCACAGGCCGCACACCGAGCACATCAAACAACGAGGCGGTCGCCGCCACACCCCGCAGGCGCTCGGCGCTGCCGGCTTCCCCGACCACCATCGTCGTCGCACGAAATGCCGCGATGCTGTCGATGGTGGAGGGACGGTTCTCATCGGTGCCGCGCCACATCTGATACGTCACGTGCGTGATGACACTGGGCAACGTGCGGGTCGCCCCTTC
>CAZLJG010000447.1:0-2364 GCA_964559545.1 uncultured Solibacteraceae bacterium
TGACGAATTCGACTTCGTCGTCATCGGCGCGGGCTCCAGTGGATGTGTGCTGGCGAATCGGCTGTCGGCTGATCCGCAGACGCGGGTGTTGTTGCTCGAAGCCGGCGGACCCGATGTGCATCCGTTGATTCCGGTGATCGGGCAGTGGACGGCGTTGTCGGGCTCGGAGGTGGACTGGAAGTACGCGACCGAGCCAGAACCCGGCCTTGGCGGGCGCACCGTTCCATGGCCGCGCGGCAAGACGTATGGCGGGTCAAGTGCGATCAGCGCAGCGGCGTACGTGCGTGGGCACCAGGGTGACTTTGACGGTTGGGCGCAGGAGTGTGGTCCGACGTGGTCGTATCGCGAAGTGTTGCCGTGGTTCCGGAAGTCGGAGGACAACACGCGGGGGCTGTCTGACTATCACGGCGTTGGTGGGCCCATGGCCGTGGCCGACACCACCGATCCGCATGCGGGTCACGAGGCGTTTCTCGAAGGTGCCCGTGATCTCGGCTTCGCCTCCGACCCGCACTGGGACTTCAACGGCGCGCGGCAGGAACAGGGTGCCGGGTACTACCAGAAGAACTTGAAGGATGGCCGTCGGCACTCGGCTGCGGACGGATTTCTGAAACCGATCTTGAATCGGCCGAATCTGACGGTGCGGCCGTGGAGCCAGGTCAAACGCCTGCTCTTCACCGGCACGCGCGTGACCGGTGTTGAGACCATACGTAGGGCCGCGCTTCAGGGCGGCCAACCCACCGTCGAACGCGTCCACGTGACCCGGGAGGTGATCCTCTCTGCCGGTGCAATCGAATCGCCGAAGATCCTGATCTTGTCAGGTCTGGGCCCGGCCGATCACCTGCGCGAGCACGGGATCCCAGTGGTGCTCGACCTGCCGGGAGTTGGTGCCAACCTGCATGACCACCCGCGGATTGGGTTCCGGTGGGCGGGGCTGACGACGCTGCCTGGGTCGTCGGTGTCGGCTGGCTTGTTCGCGAGCTCAGGCATCAATCGCGGCGCGCCTGACCTGCAGTTTTACGTGGGCCGCGGCCTCAGTGCGCCGGACCCGGCGATTGCGTTCTCGGTGGTGGTGTCGCGGCCGCACAGCCGAGGTCGGCTGCGACTACGCTCGGCGGATCCGCTGGCGCCGCCGGCGATCCATGCCGGGTACTTCACCGATGCGCGGGACATGGACGCGGCCGTGGAAGGCGTGCGCCTGGCGCGGGCGATCGCGCACACGAAGGGGTACGAACGCCTGCGTGGTGCAGCTGAGAGTCCGCTCGAAACGGATTCTTCGCCGGATCAGGTGCGCGCGTTCATCCGGCGCACGGCGTCCACCATCTATCACCCTGGAGGGACGTGCCGGATGGGTCGTGGACGCGACGCAGTCGTGGACCCGATGCTCCGGGTCCACGGCGTTGATGGCCTGCGGGTGGCAGATGGCTCAGTGATGCCGACCGTGGTGAACAGCCAGACCCATGCGGCGTGTGTGATGATCGGCGAACGCGCGGCGGCTTTCGCGTCTTCATAAATTCTTCGCAATCGGTCCGTATCGTCAGGGTGTGAGCAGCCTCTGGCTCGACCTGACGTACGCATGGCGCGGTTGGCGACGATATCCCGCCACGACCGCGGCCGCCATTCTGGCCTTCGCGCTGGGCATTGGTGCCACGACCACGGTGTTCAGTGCCGTGTCAGCGGTGCTGCTGAAACCGCTGCCGTACCACGAGCCTGATCGGTTGGTCATGTTGTGGCAGGACCGCAGCGGGCGCGGAGGCTCTGCACGCGAGGTCATTTCTCCAGGCCTGTTCTTTGACTGGTCCACCCGTGCCACTGCGGTGACCGGCGTCGCTGCGGTCCGCGGTTGGTCACCCAACTTCACCGGCAGGGGCAGTGCAATCGCAGACGAGCCGGAGCGGTTCACGGGCGCAGCGGTCACCGGAGGCTACTTCACAACCCTGGGTGTGCCGGCTGCGCATGGGCGGACACTCGGTGCCGATGATGACCGGCCGGGTACGCCGCCGCGGGTGGTGATCAGTGACCGCTTGTGGCAACGCCGCTTTGCCGGCGATGTTGGCGTCATTGGCGATGTCATCCGACTCGACGGCCAGGTGGTCGAGGTTGTCGGTGTCATGCCTCCGACGTTTCAGGGGGCGGTCATCGATGCGGATATCTGGGGCACTCTGCGATTGGACCCTGCCGACGCGCCCCGCGGAATGATCTTTCTTCGGGCTTTGGCGCGGCTGGCACCCGGCGTCTCACTGGCGCAGACCCGCACGGCATTTGACACGCTGCAGACGCAGATCTTGACGGAAGACCCTGAGCTCGAAGGCGCGCGTGCGCGCGTGATTCCGTTGCACGCGGATCTGGTGGGCCCGGTGCGCCCGG
>CAZLJG010000448.1:0-2356 GCA_964559545.1 uncultured Solibacteraceae bacterium
TTCACGAACAGCCCGGCCGGTTCGGCAGCCGGCACGGCGCTCGGCATGGACACGGTCCAGGAATTCCGGCTCGAGTCGAACACGTATCGCGCGGAATTCGGCCGCAACATCGGCGGACAGATCAACGCCATCACCAAGTCGGGCACCAATCGCTTTGCGGGCAGCGCGTTTGAATTCCACCGCAACGAAGCGCTCGACGCCAAGGGCTACTTCGATACCGGCGACAAACCAGACTTCTTGCGCAACCAGTTCGGCGGCACCGTCGGCGGGCCCATCCGTCGCGATCGGCTCTTCTTTTTCGGCGGCTACGAAGCCCTGATTGAGAACCTCGGCCGCACGGTCGTGACGACTGTGCCGGACGACAACGCGCGCCTCGGTGTCGTGGGCGGCGTGACGATTCCGATCAATGCGGCAGTGGTCCCGTTCCTCAACGAGTTCCCGCGTGCGAACGGCGAATCGATCGGCGGCGGACTCGCGCGGTACACCTTCCCGTTCGATCAGACCCTCCGGCAGCACTTCCTGCAGGGTCGTGTTGATGCGGTGCTGGCGAACGGCGCGCAGTTCTTCACGCGCTATACGTTTGACGATGCTGAGCAGCGGCTGCCGACTGACTTTCCGCAGTTTCCCCGGTCGTTCATTTCGACGAACCAGTACGTGACGGCCGAATATCGGCAGTCGCTATCGAGTTCGCTGTTTCATACGCTGCGCGCCGGTTACAGCCGCACGCGCGTCGGCCAGGACATTGAGGCGAACACGACGAATGTGCTGCCGGTCTTCGCACCTGGCCGCGAGTTCACCGGGGCGATCGACATCGGCGGCATGCCGCGCTTCGGTCCACAACTCTCAGCACGGCTGCGTCTGCGCCAGGATGTGTTCAGCCTGAACTACGACATCACGCACACGCGCGGAAGACATCTCTTCAAGGCGGGTGTGGTTGGCGAACACTACGTGTCGAGTGAGTTCAACCCGACGTTCAGCCTCGGTGTGTTCCGGTTTGCGAACATCAGCGCGTTTCTGCGCAATACGCCGGCGACGTTTATCGGCCTCACGCCGCAGGGCGACACCAATCGCAAGTGGCCATTCACGGTCTACGGCGCGTACCTGCAGGACGACTGGCAGGTGCGGCCTGACCTGACGTTGAATCTCGGCGTTCGCGTGGAAGGCTCCACGATGCCGATGGATGAGGGGAACCGCGACATCAACATGCGCGACCTGCTCGGCGTGCCGGAAATTGGTCAGCTCTACGACAACCCCGCGCCGACCATCTCGCCGCGTGTGGGTGCCGCGTGGAACGTCCGCGCCGACGGCCGCACGTCCATTCGCGGCGGCTACGGGCTCTACTACAACACCAATAATCATCAGAACCTGATCGTCACGGTCACCAACCCGCCGGCAACGCCGCGCGTGGTCATTGGCGCGCCGTCGTTTCCGGTCCCCCAGTTCGAACGCCTCTCGGGGATCTCGATTCGCCCGATCCAGTACGACGTGGAACTGCCGCGCGTCCACATGTGGAACGTCAACGTGCAGCAGGAGCTTTTCTCGGACTGGGTGGTCATGGTGGGATATGCCGGCTCGCGCGGCAAACACCTCTGGCGCAACTCCGACGTCAACGTGCCGACGCCCACGACGTTGTCGGATGGGACGCTGTTTTACCCGGCCGGGCTCACCCGGCCGAACACGCGCTACTCGGCCATCGAACTCAAGTCGAGTGACGGCGACTCCTGGTACAAGGCGCTCATCGTTGAGGTGAAGAAGCGCTGGAGCAACGGGCTGCAGGTGCAGTCGTCGTACACGTGGTCGGAGTCGGAAGACACGACGCAGAACTCGACGTTCTTCTCGGATTCCACGACCGCGACGACGTCGGCGATGCCCGAGTTCATCGAGGGGTACAACAAGGGCTTCTCGGATTTCCACGCCAAGCACAACTGGGTGACCAACTTCGTGTGGGAGCCGTTCAGCGGATGGCGCCTCTCGGGCATCTTCCGCATGCGCAGCGGCAGCCCGCTGACGCCGTTTGTGCAGACCAACCGCTCGCGCTCCCTGTGGTCGCCGTCGCTTGGGCCGGGCACCGGCCCCGATCGCCCCAGCTACGCGCCTGGGTATGGCCCAAACAACGCTGTGACCGGCGATCCGACGCGCTGGTTTGATCCGGCCGCGTTCCGCCTCCAGCCGATCGGCACGTTCGGCACCGTCGGCCGCAACGAACTCATCGGACCCGACCTGCAGACGATGGATCTGGCGCTGAGCAAGACGCTGGGCCTGCGCCGCCTGTCGATGGGCCGCGGGACGATCGAGCTCAGGGCCGAGGTGTTCAACCTCTTCAACCGCGCCAACTTCGGCCCGCCCTCACTGGTCG
>CAZLJG010000449.1:0-2350 GCA_964559545.1 uncultured Solibacteraceae bacterium
GCATTCGCGGGGGGTGTCGCAATGGCCGTCTGTTCCGGATCCGGCAACGTCGGACGTTCCGGCACCGGCACAATGAGTCGATCCGGCGGCGGCGCCGGCAGCAGCCTCGGCAGATCCGTCGGCGTCCGCACTTCCGCGCGCGCACCACACCCAACTGTCGCGAGCAGTAGAACCAGGATGGCAAATGAACCCTGGACCCTGGACCCTGGACCCCCGACCATTAGCGTGTCCACCGTTTCTTGATCGCGTCCCATTCGGCGGCAAGGGCCACGCGAACGGCGTCGGGATCGGACGGTGGCGCCGCAGTGCGCGCCCGTTCTGGGATGATCGCGGTGCGCATGAGGCTGTCGATGTCCGTCTGCACCGTCACACCGTGGCTCCCCGGAGCAACCCGCACGGCCTGAATCCACCCGGCCACAGCCACGGCCCAGGCACGATCGAGATCGCCAATCCCCCGGCACGCCGCGGCGACCCAATACCCCGCGACCACGGAGGAAGGAACGCTCGACGCTTCCCGTTCTGCGCCTTCCAGCAACCGGGCATACCGGCGTTCCCGTTCGCCCTCTGGTGCGTGCTGGGCATGCCGATCGAGTGAGGAGGCCCACCAGTCAAACACGCGCTCGCGCGCCATGGCGTCACCGGCCTCTACGGCAGCCAGTGCCGACTCGAAAAGCTCCGTCGCGGCGCCAAATTGCTCATCGGCAAACAGGAGTTCCGCAGTCGCCAGTTGCAGTTCCTGGGACTCACTCTTCGAGAGCCGCGTGACATCAACGGTCAGCAGGGCCTGCCGGGCCATGGCCACGTCCGCCACGTCACCTGTTCGTCGGTACCGTTCCAGCGAGGCGCGCGAAAACACCACGGCTGCCGAATGTGCGAGCCGCTCGATGCCCCTGGCGTCGGCCGCAAGCTTCACGGCCTCATCAATTTGGAGGGCGTTGTAGGCCTGTCGGGCGCGTGAAAGCGCGTCGGCGCGCGAGGGCGCCTGAGTTTGTGCGGCTGCCACCTGTGGCAATGCCACGACCAACCCGATAACCGCGACGGCCCGAGAGATGCCCCACATGACTTCGATCTTACCTTCCGTACGTCGGACGTGCGTAATTCCTACATGGTTTGGACTCAAAAAACGACGATCTCAAAGCCATAAGGTTGGCAAGCATCTTGAAGTATCCCAGGGCGTGAGACACCTCCGATTCCCCCTCGTGGCCGTTCTGGCCATCGTCGCCACCGCGACGAGCGGGTTGCTGGCCCAGCAGGCACCGACGTTTACGTCGAGCACGCGGCTGGTGACGGTGGCTGTGTCCGTCATGCGTGGCGGTGAGGCCGTGACCGGACTCACGCGCGACGACTTTCAGGTGTTTTCGGACGACCAGGCCAAACCCATCGTGCAGTTCACGAGCGAGACCGGCCCCGTCACGGCGGCCGTGCTGGTGGACGCCAGTGGAAGCATGGCCGTCAATCGGGCGATTGGCCCGGCGCTGACAGGCGTGCAGGATCTGCTGCGCGGGCTCGATGGTGTGCAGGACCGCGCCGGCATCTTCACCTTTGAACGGACGCTGACCATGCGTCACGACTTTGGGCCAATCAGTCCGACCCTGATGGCGGCGGCCGGCGACACGGAAGCGTTTGGATCCACGTCACTCTTCGACGCAATTCTGTCCACCAGTCGCGCGTTGGCGGCTGATGGCGCGGCCCGCCGCGGCGTGGTGGTCTACACCGACGGCGTGGACACCAGCAGCGTGCAGCCGTCCGTGGATGTGAGTGCCCATGTGGCCGCCATCGACGTGCCGGTGTATGTTGTAGCGATTGGCGCCGCGCCGGAAGCGGGCCTTGACGCGCTCGCGCGCGACACCGGCGGGCAATTGTTTACTGTGACACCTGGCGCGCCGATTCAGAAAGCGCAGACCTCAATCGTCACGCAGCTTCGTCAGCACTATCTGCTGGCGTTCGAGCCGGATACACGCCCGGGCTGGCATCGCCTGTCCGTGCGCACCCGGCACAACCACACGGTGCGCGCGCGCGCCGGCTACTCCGTCACGCCCCGATCCTAAAAGGAGGATTCCCATGCGTCGTTTGATTCTTGCATCCACTCTCGCTCTGGCCACCACCGTTGCAGGCTCTGCCTGTGCGACCAAGGGTTTCGTCAACACCAAGGTTGCGGATGTCGACGGCAAGGTGACCGCCCTTACCGGCAGCCTGGAGGAAACCCAGGCGCGCACGAAGCAGAATGAAGGTCGCATCTCTGAGGTGGACCAGAAGGCTGGTGCGGCTCAGACCACGGCGACGGGCGCTGCCGCGGCGGCGCAGACGGCGGCTCAGCGTGCGGCTGCGGCCGAAAATGAAGCCAAGGCTG
>CAZLJG010000450.1:0-2344 GCA_964559545.1 uncultured Solibacteraceae bacterium
CGCTGCCACGGCGGACCTCGGCCTCACGTGGCATCTGATCGGACACCTGCAGACCAACAAGGCGCGCAAAGCGGCGGCGACGTTCCACTGGATTCATTCGATCGACAGCGTGAGCCTGCTCCACAAGGTGGACGCTGGTGCGGTGGAGGCCGGCACGACGCCCAATCTGCTGCTGCAAGTGGACCTCGCAGGCGAAGAGACAAAATTCGGCGCTCCGCCGGAGGCGCTGCGCGAACTGGCGGCGGCCGCGCTTGAGACCCGCGCCGCACGATTACGCGGCCTGATGATCATCCCCCCTGCCGTTGACGATCCCAATGACGCGCGTCCGTGGTTCCGGCGCTTGCGCGATGTGCGCGACCGCCTGGTCGCCGACGGCATTCCGGTGGACGCGCTGCGCGAACTGTCGATGGGCATGAGTCACGATTTCGAGGTGGCCATCGAAGAGGGCGCCACAATGGTCCGCGTCGGCACCGCGATCTTCGGTGGCCGGCCACCGGTGACGACACCATGAGCACCAGCGTCACCCTCCTGATTGAGCACCTTGATCAGCTGTTCAGCGTCGCGGGACCTGGACCACGTGCGGGCGCGAGGCAAGGCGACATCGTGGCCATCGCCGATGGCGCCGTGGCCGTCAGCGGCGCCACCATCGTGGCCACCGGCACCTCGGCCGACGTGCGCGCCGCGGTTACCGTGACGCCGGCGACCACGGTCGTTGACGGCCGGGGCCGCTCGCTGGTACCGGGGTTTGTGGACCCCCACACCCACGTCGTCTTTGCGGGAGACCGCCGCGATGACCTCCGCCGGCGGTTGTCCGGCGCGGGCTACGCGGAGATCGCCGCCGCCGGTGGCGGCATCCTGTCGACGGTCAGGGCCACGCGAGCCGCGAGCGAAGAGGACCTCGCTGCGCAGACACTCGTCCGGTTGGCCGAGATGCTCAAGGCGGGCACGACCACCGCGGAATCCAAGAGTGGGTACGGCCTGGACACCGGGACCGAGGTGCGCATGCTGCGCGTGTCGCACGCGTTGTCCGCCATGCAGCCGATCGAACTGACGACCACGTTCATCGGCGCGCATGAAGTGCCGCCAGAATATCGGGGCCGTCAGTCCGAGTACGTCCGTCACGTCATTGAGGACATGCTGCCGGCGGCGGCGCCCCATGCCGAGTGGTGCGACGTGTTCTGCGACAAGGGCTTCTTCACGCCGGAGGAATCACAGGCGATTCTCGAGGCCGGCAAGGCGCTGGGGCTGAAGCCACGCATCCACGCCGACGAACTGGCCGCCAGTGGTGGTGCAGAAGTTGCGGCAGCGGTCGGCGCGCGGTCGGCCGACCATCTGATCTACGCCACCCCGCACGGCATCGCCGCAATGGCGGCCGCAGGCGTCACGGCCACCTTGCTGCCGTGTGCGGCGTTTTATCTGAAGCTCGGCCAGTTCGCACCCGCGAGGGCCTTCATCAACGCCGGGGTGCCCGTCGCGCTTGCGACCGACGTGAATCCCGGCGGCGGATTCTCTCCGTCCATGCCCTTTGCGATGACCCTGGCGTGTTTTGCGATGGGTATGACATTTGAGGAGGCCCTTGTGGCGTCCACCATCAACGCTGCGGCGTCGCTGGACCGGCAGGACCGGATCGGGAGCCTCGAACCCGGCAAACAGTTTGATGCCGTGTTGATCAATGGCCCCGCGATCAATCTGCTGCGCGCCAATGCGTCGCCCATTCTCACGGTGTATAAGAAAGGTATCCCATGCTGATCGACCGCACGTTACCGTCATTCCTCGACGCAATCTCCAGCGCTGACCCCACGCCCGGTGGCGGTTCCGCCGCTGCGCTTGTCGGCGCCACTGGTGTGGCCCTGCTCGCGATGGTGGCCGGCATGCCGAAGACGCGCACCAACGCGATCGCCGAACGTGAAGCGCTCGATCACGCCCACACGGAACTCATGGCCCTCAAGGAAACACTCGTCGGCCTCATCGACCGCGATGCCTCGGCCTACGACCTCGTCGTCGCGGCCTTCCGCAAGCCCAAGGCGACTGACGAGGACAAAGTCGAACGCAAGGCGGCGATTCAGGACGCCACACGCGTGGCCACCGAAGTGCCGGTCGAAACCATCCGGGCGTGTGTGGCCGCGATGCGGGCAGGACTCGCGTCGGTGGCACACGGCAATCCGTCCGCGGCGTCGGATGGCAAGGTGGGATTCAGACTGCTGATGGCGGCCGCGCTCAGTGCCAAGGACAACGTGGATATCAACCTCGGTGGCCTGACCGATGTCGCGCTGCAGACACGTTTACGGGAAGAGTCGGAGCAACTGGCCGCGCAGGCCGTGGCGCTGCACGCCGAAGTCCTGGG
>CAZLJG010000451.1:0-2337 GCA_964559545.1 uncultured Solibacteraceae bacterium
GGCCGCTGGGTGCAGGTGAGTCCAGAACCTGGGGCCGGCCGTGAGGACCTCGTGACGCACACGGCCACGACGCTGACGATCGAGGGGGTCTCACGGAAGGAGCCTCCGGTGACGTTTAATCTTGACGGCACCGAAAGCCGATCGGTCGTCGCAGCTCAGGGCAGGGAAATCGTGACGCTCTCGAAAACCGAGTGGGTGGGCTCATCCCTGATGATCATGCGTACGATGACGCTTCCGGACGGCAGCAAGGCGACGATCCGACATCAGATGTCCGTCGACGCTGAGGGCCGACTGGTCATTGTCACCTCGGCCGCCATGCCCGGCATGCCGGTGCGCGACGACAAGGTCATCTACACGAAAAAATAGCCATGCGCGCCTGGGCCAGCGGTGTCGGCGCGTGTTTCCTCGTGTTGTTCACGCTCGTGTCGGCGCAACTCCTCACGCAGGAACGCTGGTCCTGGCACACCGCGCTCGACATGCCGCTGGCATTCACGCTGGTCTTCGCGGCGGTATTGGCCGTCCTGTATGTGCCCGTGCATGTCGTGCTGCCACGCATGACCGGCCGGCCCGTCGAGAAGGCCACAGCGCTCATCGCTGCGCTGGTGCTGGCCCCGATCACGCCGTTTGTGATCGGCGCCTGGGTTGGCGAGCGATGGGATCTGCAGGCGCTCGCGGGTGCGTCGATTCCGTTTGCGTTCGCGGGAATCGTGTTTGCGCTTGTGTGGACGCGGAGGGTACGGCGGCGGGAACTGTAACTGTCGGCCCGCCTACGCCAAACAGTCCGCCTTCGCTAACCGCTCGCTTCGCTCGCAGCTCCGGCGAGACAGCCTTCGCAGTGCAGTCGCTGGCCCGCCCAGCCGTAGCTGCGAGCGTAGCGAGCGATTAGCGAAGGCTGGAGCGGGCTACGGGAATCGAACCCGTCTGACTGGCTTGGGAAGCCAGGACATTACCACTATGCTAAGCCCGCGTCGGTATCGGCCACCTGCAATCTAACATCCCGCAACGGATCGGTTCAACTTCGGATGATTGCGAGCACTTCATCGCGCTTCTGCGCCATGAGCTCTGGCGTCAGCGCTTCGAGGTTCAGGCGGAGCAGCGGTTCGGTGTTGGACGCGCGCACGTTGAAGTGCCAGTCGGGGAATTCCACCGAGAAGCCGTCCATCGAATAGGTGTGGCCATCCTTGTAGCGCTCGGCGAGCACCTGCAGCTTGCCGGGGATCAGGCTCATGCTGGCGACCTTCGTGTTGATCTCGCCCGAGATGTGGTACTTCTCGCGGAGTGGCGCCAGCAGTTCGCGCAGCGTCTGGCCCTTGCGCGACATGAGTTCAAGACTCAGCAGCGCCGGGATGAAGCCGTTGTCCGCGAAGTAGTAGTCGCGGAAGTAGTAGTGGCCCGTCACCTCGCCGCCAAACACGGCGTTCTCTTCACGCATCCGGCGTTTGATGAACGCGTGGCCGACGCGGTTCATGTGCGCCGTGCCGCCGAGACGCGCCACGGTGTCCTTGACGGCATAACTCGCGCGCACGTCATAGACGATCGGCGCCCCGGGCGACTTCAAGAGGGCGGCTTCCGCCAGCAGCGCGGTGATGAAGTCACCGGCGATGAATTCGCCGGAGCCATCAATAAAGAAACACCGGTCCGCGTCCCCGTCCCATGCGATGCCGATGTCGGCCTTGTCGGCGATCACGCGCTCGACGATGTCGCGCCGGTTTTCTTCGATGAGGGGATTCGCTTCGTGATTCGGGAACGTGCCATCCACCTCAAAACAGAGCTTCGTGGTGCGGCAGGGCAGCCGATCAAACAGCCGCGGTGCCACCAGACCGGCCATGCCGGAACCCGCGTCCAGCACCACGTTGAACGGGCGGATCACCGACGGGTCGATGAAGCGCATGACGGCCTCGACGTAGGCGTCGAGCATGTTCGCGGTCTCGTACGAGCCGCGCGACCGCGTCGGTGCGGGAATTGTCCCGCCGACGACCATGTCGCGAATCTCGCCGATGCCCGCATCTCCTGACAACGGGAACGCCTGTCGGCGCACCATCTTCATGCCGTTGTATTCGCCGGGATTGTGCGAGGCCGTCACCTGCACGCCGCCGTCGAAGTCGTGTTCCGCCACCGCGAAGTAGAGCATGTCGGTGCCCGCCATGCCGTAGTCCGTGATCGCTGCGCCCTGCTCGCGCGCGCCATCGATGAACGACTCGGCGAGTGACGGCGACGACGTGCGCATGTCGCGCGTGACCGCGATGCGGAGCGGCGTGGTGCGTCCGGGTTCGACGGATTCCAGATAGGCGACGTAGGCGCGGCCGATGAGGCGTGCGGCCGTCTCGTTGAGCTCGG
>CAZLJG010000452.1:0-1293 GCA_964559545.1 uncultured Solibacteraceae bacterium
GCAGGTGCCCCCCACCAATTTCCAGGTTCTCGCCGAACAGGTGGAGGACATCCTTGAAGGCCCGATGCGCGGCGCGATCGCGGCGACGCTGGCGAATCGGCCATCGGCACACGAAGCCCTTGGCGGCCTGCGCCACCTCATGCGCTCCCACGTCTGGACGGCACAGGGCCACAGCGTCCCGCTCACGACGGGCATTGCGGCCGCGGATGGCACCACCCGGCGCGAGGGCTTTCACGCCCTCAACGACTGGGACGGCATTGCCGACCACGTCAACAAGGAAATCATCCCTGTGGATGTGCTCGACTTTGTGCGGGCCGCCCGGCGCGACGCGAAGACCTCTCCGGTCGTGCTGGGTCTGCTCATCGACTACTACTTCTTTCATGTCATCTCGCTGATGGCGCTTCGCATCTGGGATGAAGAACATCCGGCGGCAGCGCTGGACACCATCGCGCGGCTGCTCGACCTGCTGCAGGGGCCCGATGGCAGCGGCCAGCCGTTTGTCCACGACGCGGAGACACTGATCCTCATCGCGACGTCACACTACGAACCTCGCGAGCAGGGGTATGACCTGCTGCTCCAACGGGTGCGCCTGCTGCCGGACTCGCAGCGGCTGGCGATCGCGCTCGGCCATGCCGCGAGTCTCGGCGCCCATCTGCGTTTCGGATTCCTCGCGACCTATGGGCGCCAGACCACCGAGATGCGCGATGACAACGTCGCGGACTACCCCTGGTTGCACTGGGCGTTGTCGGAAGTGCTCAAGGCCCTCACGGGCATGACGCCAGGGGAACGCGGCTCTCCCTGGGGCCGGCAACTGACGGAGGCGCTCCTCGGTGGCCTGACCGCTGATACGACCGCTGTGCTCGCGCACGGCGACTTCGCTGACCGTCTGCGTCCGCTCCTGCCGGAGCTCCGGCCGGTGTTCGACGCGCTCGTCCCCACGCCCGCCGCCTATTCGCCGTTCGCGTGGTTCTTCAATTTTTCGCACAACGTCATCAAGGGCACGATCATCGATGCCTGTTTCCGTGAGGAAGCCTGGACGGTGTCCTACAGCGACCTGCTCACAGGCGCCCACGGCGGAGACAGCCCGTTGCCGTCGCGGGAGGCCCTCGCCCGAACCCTGATGGAATACGCCCGTCGCAGCCCGCAGCGCATCCGCGGCGAGCTGCTGCCCGTCATCGTGTACGACGTGGAGGCGGGTCGCGCCTGCCACGCCGCCGCGCTGGCCGCGCTGGCCGCCCTCCCCCACCCAACCTAAACCCAACCAAACCCAACCCACCCCAACCCACCAAAAAA
>CAZLJG010000452.1:1303-2332 GCA_964559545.1 uncultured Solibacteraceae bacterium
CCCACCCAACCTCACCTATCATTGGCCCACTTCAGGAGAGTGCCAGTGCGAACACGTGTCTTGGTTTCGGCGTCCGTCGTGATGTTGGTGGCAACGATGATGGTGCGGGCCCAGCAGGCGCCGCCCGCCAACCTCGTGCCGATGACGGCCGCGTCGTTGGCGGCACAGCCCGATCGGTATCTCGGACAGGTCGTCGCGGTGTACGCCACGGTCGAGAGCCTGGTCTCGAAGACGACATTCTCGGTGGACCAGAATCCGAAAGGAGCAGGCCCGGCCGACATCCTCGTGATCGCCCCGAACCTGAACATTCACCCGAGGCCCGGCGAGTACATCACGATCGTTGGTGAGGCCATGCGCTTTGAGGCGGCCACCGTCGCGGCCAAGGCCAAGGGCTACACCCTCGACCTGCCGGCCGACGCGATCGCGCGATTCCAGGGGCGCCCGATGGTGCTCGCCACAAGCGTGGTGGACGGCACCATGACCGAGCTCGCGAAGTTTGTGCCTCCGCCACTGACGCCCGAAGAGGCGGCGTTTGACGCCGTGATGAAGCAGGTCAATCCGACGCTCGGGGAATTGCGGAAGGGTGTCGAGGCCTCAGACGCCGCGATCGTGAAGGCGCAGGGCACGAAACTCCGCGACCTCTTCGCCGAAACGCGCGCATTCTTCGCAAAGCGGTCGGTCGCCCAGGCACAGGGCTGGGCGGGCGAGGCCGTCGCGGCCGTGGAAGCGGTCACGAAGAGTGCGGCGGCCAACAACTGGACGGCCGCGAAAGAGGCGGCCGCCACAATTCAGCCGATGTGCGCACAGTGCCACAACACGTTCCGTGAACGCCTCGAGGACGGGTCGTATCGGGTGAAACGGTAGGGACGGAGCAGCCGGGCTTCAGCCCGGCTGTTACCGACGGGCTGAAGCCCGTCGGCTCCGGACTAACACGACTGACAGCGATTGTTGTTCTTCGCGCCGAGGCTCTCGAGCAGCTTGATGGTCTCGGGGAACGGTGAGATACGCGACACCGGGCCATTCGCCATG
>CAZLJG010000453.1:0-2278 GCA_964559545.1 uncultured Solibacteraceae bacterium
TGAGGCTGCGCGGTTGTTCGCCACGATGAGACCGGTGCGCAGTCGTGCCGACGGGCGGAGGTGCGCGTTGAGAATGTCCTTGGAGCCCGGCTGCTCCATGGCTCGTAGCATCGCCAGTCCTGCCGCCGCCGCGCCGAGGCGTCCGGTCACAAACAGCCGGTCACCCGGGCGGGCCCCAGAACGCCGCATCACGCGACGCGGGCGAACCACGCCGATGGCGGTGATGTGGATGTGCAGGCCCGAGATCGATCGCGACAGGTTGCCGCCGACGAGCGCGGTCTTTGTCTCGGTCGAGAGTGAGACGACGCCGTCGATCAGCGCGTCGAACTCCTCGACGGGAAAGTCCGGCGGCAGCGAGAGCGAGAGCAGGAGCGCGCGAGGTGTGGCACCCATCGCCGCGATGTCGCTCAGATTGACCGCGACGGCCTTGCGCCCGAGGTCAAACGCTGAAATCCAATCTCTCCGAAAGTGCACCCCTTCGACGAGCGCGTCCGTGGTGACGACCTCGACGCAGCCACGCGCTGAGGTCAGCACGGCGGCATCGTCGCCCGGCCCCGTCAGCACCCAGTCGGGAGCGGCCGGGATGCGTGCGCGGAGTCTGGTGATGAGAGCACGTTCGTTCATGGGGAAGGGGGAGAAGTTGGCCCCGCTTTGCCGTGTGGGGAGGTCGAATGAACCTGCGAGTGCAGGTGGAACCGCTCAGAGCCGCGCTTCAGGCTTCCTCGCCATGGAGGCATGCACACCACGCGGCATTGCAGCTCACTTGTGAAAAAAGCATCGGCTCAAACGACGCTCCGAACCATCACGCGCAAAGCAGGACGCCGGATCGATCCTACACCGCAATCCGTCGTTGTCCACTGAGAACCGCATCCACCAGGCGTTCGATGGCTTCGGTTTTTTCCTTGACGTGGCCTTCGATGCCGACACCGTCGGCGCGCGCGCGATACAGTTCGTCCGCCAGGTTCAACGCGGCGATCACCGCAATGCGCAGGGAATCGGCGCTCGACAGCTCGTCGGCGGCAAGCGTCATCTTCTGGTCGACGTACGTGGCGAGTTCCGTGATGTATGCCTGATCGAGATCACTCTTGACGGCGTACCGCTGGCCGTGAATCTCGACGGTGACAACGCGGGCACTCATGAGCGGCGGATCAGAGCTTCAACTTCTCGATGTGCGCGATCATCTCGACCACGCGGCCACGAATCTGTTCGCGCTCTTCGCGCAGGGAGGCGGCTTCGGTGTTGGCGGACTCGGATTCCGCCAGCCGAGTCTTCGCGACCTCGAGCTCGCGTTCGAGCCGGGCCACGGCGTCGAGGGCCTGCGCGCGTTCACCACGCAGGGTCTCAATCAGGGTCACCAGCTGCCGGACTTTTTCGTCGAGCCGGTCAATCGGTTGCAGTTCGGTCGTCGTTCGTGACATCAGAGTCCTCGTACCGTTGCGCCACACTCCTGCTGGAGGGCCGCGATAATCATCGTCATGGCGTCGTCCACTTCGCGGTCGGTCAGCGTGCGGGCCGCGTCACGGAATGTGAGGCGATACGCCAGACTGACCTTGCCGTCGGGGATGCCCTTCCCCTGGTAGCGATCGAACTCGCGGACCTCGCGCAGCGCACCCAGTGCGCCACCCGTGGGCTGTCGAATAGTGGCACGAACGGTCGCGGCAGACAAGGACGCGTCCACCACCAGCGAGAGGTCCCGCACCACGGCGGGGAAGCGGGGCAGCGCGGCGACGCGCTGGGGTGAGCCGCCGTCGCCGGTGAATGCCGACAGGTCCAGTTCGCCCGCGACAACGATGACGCCTGCCGGGAGGCCACGGGCTTCGGCCACGGCCGGGTCGATCTGGCCCACGGTGCCAACAGGCCGATCTAAGTGAAGGGCCGCGACACGCCCTCGCACAAACCCCGGTGCCTGGTCGGTGGCGACTGAGGTCAGTGTGAGGCCCCAGCCGTTCGCCAGCACGTCGGCGATGCCGAGTGCGTCGAACAGGTCCACCGACTCCGCGCGCGCGCTCCAGTGGGTGTCGCGTTGGCCGCAGAGCACCCACGCCACGCGCTGTGTCTCGCCCGTCGCGCTGAATGCGGCGCCGGCTTCAAACAGGCGCACATCGGTGATGCCGCGCCGACGGTTGTAGATCAGCGAATCGAGCAACCCGGGGATGAGCGACGGCCGCAACACGGCGAACTTCTCCGAGAGCGGGTTCGCAATCGAGACCATCGATGCCGGGTCGGCGGTGAACGGTGCCGCGGCTGCGGCTTCCATGAACGTGAACGTCACGGCTTC
>CAZLJG010000454.1:0-2273 GCA_964559545.1 uncultured Solibacteraceae bacterium
GCAGGTCGTTTTGAAGCTCCCGGGGGTTGGCCGGGCCGGCGCGTTGGGCCAGCGGGTCGTCGGCCGCGAGTTCCTCGCGGCCGACCCACAAAAAGACGTCGGGAGGCTTTTTCGACGAAAAAGCCTCCCGACGTCTTTTTCCGGAGGCCACAAGCTTGAGGCGGTGGCCGCGGGCCACCGCCTCACGCGCCCACTCGGCATCGGCAGGGCCGATGCCGGTGCGCGCGACCGCCTGCGGCGTGATCCCCGCCCCCATCCACACGTTCGCCATCGCGGCCACCTTCGCCGCCGCGTCCCACCCGTCCACGTCCAGCGACGGGTCCGCCTCAGCCACACCGGCCGCTTGCATCCGCGCCAGCGCGGATGCAAACGGCTCGCCGTGCTCCATCGCCGTCAGGATGTGGTTCGTCGTACTGTTCACCACGCCGCGAAAGCCGAGCACGGTCACGCCGGGCATCGTCTCGCGTACCAGATTGAACACAGGGATGCCGTCCATCACGGCCCCTTCGAACAGGAACGCGCGTCCGACCTCGCGCGCCTCGTGCGAGAGTTCGTCATACGCGTGCGCGACGGGCCCCTTGTTCGCGCTCACCACATGCGCGCCTGCGCGCAGCGCCTGACGCACATGCGAAATCGCCGGCTCTCCAGACTCGATGACAAGCGGCGTCGTCTCAACTACCACGCAGGCCTCGGCGTCCAGGGCAGCGAGTCGTGTGATGAGTTGATCGGCTGTGTGTTCGGACGGCGTCGGCCCAACCGCGCCTCCGCCCGCCACCTCTCGCGCGAGTCGTGTGGCGTCGAGGCCCGCGTCCAGAAACGCGCTGCCGTGGCGCCCGGTGGCAATGCCGACCACCACTGGAGTCACACCGGCAGCGTCCAGCACCGCGCGTTGCTCCTCCAGCAGGTGCACAAACCGGCGTCCGACATGACCAAATCCCAGGAGCAGTAACGCAACGCGCATTCGTAAGGTCCGGCGTAGAGTGTAGTAGAGGTTCGTATGAAGATGCTTCCGATCGTATTTACGTTGGCTGCGCTGCTGCCGGCCGTGTCGGCCGCTCAACCCGCCGCCGCGCCACCTGTCATCGTCGCCCGTGGGGAAAGCACCGTGAAGGTCGCACCGGATCAGGCGTGGGCCACCGTGGCAGTCGAGACACGCGATGCCAAGGCACCGCAGGCCCGCCAACTCTCGGCCGTGGCCATGACGGCTGTCATGGCCGCCCTCAAGTCATCCGGAATCGCCGCTGACGCCATCAAGACGGTCGGATACTCGCTGAACCCCGACTACGAATACGTCAACGGCCGGCAGCGCATGCGCGGCTTCCTGGTGTCGAACCAGGTGCAGGTCAGGATCGACGACATCACGAAGGTGGCTGATGTGCTGGATGCGGTCGGCACGCTCACACTGGCGTCCTCATCCAACATGACGATTGCCAATCTGCGCTTCGATCTCAAGAACCGCTCGGCGCTTGAGCGCGACGCACTCCGTCTGGCCGTAGTGGATGCGATGGAGAACGTCAAAGCGATGGCCGCCGGTGCGGGCGTGACGCTGGGACGCATCGCGAGGATTGATCAGACGGGACGCTCGCAGCAGTTCGACAAGATTGAACCGATGATGGCGATGGCGTCGCGTGGAGCGATGAACGAGTCGGTCGTCGGCACTCCGGTCTCGCCGTCGGAGATCGAGATCACTACGAGCGTCATGCTGACGGTCGAAATCAGATAGCGCAGTCGAAGGGCTAACTCGGCTTCACGGGCCGATCACCGTCGCGGTCGAACAAGGTCAGCTCGTCTTTCTGCACGCGTCTCACGGTGAGGTGCAGGGGCTCTGCGACTTCCAGTTCCTTGTTCGAACTCACGCCGAGTTCCTTGAACCGGCGCGCTCCGGGCAGCACCTTCTGTTCAAGCGAGCCCACCAGCCTGTCGTAACTGTTGGCCGCCTGCTTCAGGTTGGCGCCGACAGAGCTCAGGTGATCCACCATGGTTGACAGCCGGTCGTAGAGGTCGCGACCCAGCTGCTGGATCTCCTCCGCGTTCACGGCGAGTTGCTGCTGCTTCCACCCGTACGCCACCGCGCGCAGAATCGCCATGAGCGTCATCGGCGTCGCCGGCACCACGCGCATGGATGACGCCAGTTCGAGCAACGTCTCGTCACGCTCAAACGCCGCCGCCAGCAACGGCTCCAGAGGCAGGAACATCACGACGAATTCAGGGGACGGCTGGAACTGCGTCCAATACGCCTTACCGCCAAGCGTCTTCACGTGTTCCTTGACCTG
>CAZLJG010000455.1:0-2273 GCA_964559545.1 uncultured Solibacteraceae bacterium
GGCGCCGCTGAGCGGGACTTTGACGCCGAACTTCAAAGCCACATCGATCTGCACATCGACGACAACATTCGCGCCGGCATGACACCGGACGAAGCGCGTCGTCGCGCACTCGCCAGCCTCGGTGGTGTTACAGCCACGACACAGGCACATCGCGAGCGCCGCGGTCTGCCGGGCCTCGACGCCCTGCTGTTCGACATGAAACTCGGCAGCCGCATGCTGGTGAAGTACCCGGGATTGACCATCATCGGCAGTCTTGCGATGGCATTCGCGATCTGCGTCGGCACCGTCATCGTCCAGGTGATGTCGATCTTCATGTACCCGACCGTGCCGCTGCCCAAGGGCGATCGCCTGGTGCAGATCCGAAACTGGGACGCCGCGGCAATGAGTGTTGACGCGCGCGCACTGCACGACTTCGGTGTGTGGCGCAGCTCATTGCGATCGGTCACCGATCTGGGCGCATGGCGTGACGTGACGCGCAACCTGATCGTGACGGAGGGCGATGCCCGTCCCGTCCAGATCGCCGAGATCACCCCAGCGGCCTTTCGCGTCTCGGACGGTACGCCCCTCATGGGACGCGTCCTGACGGACACCGACGAGCGCGCTGACGCACCCTTGGTCGCGGTGATCGGGCACGACATCTGGACGACGAGGTTTGGGAGCGACCCGGCTGTGCTCGGCCGGACCGTGCAACTCGGGTCAGACCACGTCACCATCGTCGGCGTGATGCGCGAAGGGTTCGCGTTCCCGATCGCCCACGATGTGTGGACACCCCTGCGGATCGTCAACGACGTGCACGCGCCGCGATCGGGCCCGTCGATATCCGTGTTCGGTCTTCTCGCGCCGGAGACCACTCTGGAAACCGCGCAGGGGGAGTTGATGACGCTCGGGCAACGGGTGGCGGCAGAGCAGCCCACCACACACGCCCAGCTTCAGCCGCAGGTTATGCCGTACGCGGCCACCAACATGGGGCCATCAAGTGACGACCTGGGCATCTTCGCGTCGATCTACTTTTTCGCCGTTCTGCTGATGGTGCTGATTTGCAGCAACATTGCGTTGTTGTTGTTCGCGAGGGCCGCGACTCGCGAAAGTGAGTTCACGATGCGCACGGCGCTCGGCGCCAGTCGCGGCCGGATCGTGGCACAACTGTTTGCGGAGGCTCTTGTTCTTGGTGGTCTTGCCGCAGTCATTGGTCTTGTTGCCGCTCACCTTGTGTTGAGCAACTGGGGACTCCCGTTCCTCGAAGCGAACCTGGGCCGGCTCCCGTTCTGGTACGACGTGAGCCTCACGCCGACCACCCTGGCGTTCGCGCTCAGCCTGACGGTGTTGGGTTCCGCGATCGCCGGCGTCATACCGGCATTGAAGGTGACGCGCGGGATGGGGTCGCGCCTGAAACAGGCCACAGCGGGCGCGGGCGGGGTGCAATTTGGCGGCATCTGGACCGTCGTCATCGTCGTCCAGGTGGCCGTCACCGTGGCATTTCCAGGCATCGTCTACCAGGAACAATGGATGCTGCGGCATGCGGAGACCTTCGAGACCGGGTTTCCGACAGAGGAGTACCTCGCGGCCCGGATCCAGTTTGACGAGGGGAATCGCGCCGTTTTCGGATCGCGGCTTGGGGACCTGCGAAGGCGGATCGCTGCTGAGCCTGGTGTCACCGGCGTGACGTTTGTGGATCGCCTGCCGCGAACAGGGCGTCCACAGTCCCTCATCGAACTGCCGGAGGACGCAGCCCTCACTGATACCGAGACCCCATTTCGCGAAGCGACGATCGCCCGTATCGAACCGTCGTACTTCGAGACCCTCGAGACATCCGTTCTCGCTGGCCGGGCGTTTGGTGCGGCCGACCTCACGTCCGGCGCGCAGGTGGCGATCGTCGATCAGGGGTTTGTTGACCAGGTGCTGCACGGCCGGAATCCGATCGGCCAGCAGCTGCGATTCGCCGCGAATCCCAGCGACCCCGACAGCAAGCCGGGCCCGTGGATCGAGATCGTTGGAGCCGTCAAGGAACTCGGAATGGGCGCCCCCACCAGGGTTGGACGTGCGGCAGGCTTGTACCTTCCGGCACCGCCAGAGCGGTTCAGTCGCACGTATGTGATGGTGCACCTGCGCGCCGATCCCCTGGCGTTCGCACCCACACTGCGCGAGACGGCAACGGCTGTGGACCCCATGCTGCGCGTGTCGGACGTGCAGCGGGCCGACCAGGTGATCGAAGACATCACGTGGGTGTTGCGGCTCTGGCTTCGAGTGTCACTCGTCATGACGGTCGTCGCGCT
>CAZLJG010000456.1:0-2273 GCA_964559545.1 uncultured Solibacteraceae bacterium
AGAGGCGTTCGACGAGCACCATGCTGGTGATGACCTGGCCGAAGGGTGCGAAGCCGTCGATGTCGAGGCGGGAGTTGTTCCCAAAATTAATGAAGAACTGCGTTGTCCGTGACGACGCGAGGGTGCCCTTGGCGAACGTCACCATGCCGCGGACATTGCTCATGATCGCGCGGTCTGGCTCGATGGTCGCGTCCTTCCACGCGGCGGCGATCGCCGGGTCGCCATGCAGGCCCACCTGCGCCATAAACTGGGGAATCACGCGGAAGAAGCGGTTCTGGTCGTAGTACCCGTTTCTTGCGAGGTTGTAGAAGCGGTCCGCGCCATTGGGCGCCCATTCGCGCTTCACGTGAATCACGAAGCTGCCGACCGACGTGTTCACCATCGCGTGGAACTCAGCCGGGGCCGTCGCGTTCAACGCGGCCGGGTTGAGCAGGGGAGACGGCGCCTGGGCCGACGGCACGGCGCTGATAAGCGCGAAAAGGAGAACGAGTGACAGTCGCATTCACACCCATTGTACGAGGCCATTGCCTCATTGCGTCGTCAGCGCGTAATCCCGGCGAACCAGTTCGTGACCACGACGATCGGCGCGGCCTCCGACTGAGCGAGAGCGAGGCCCGCCGTCAGCAGAAACCTGTCGCCATCCGCCGCAACGGCATACGAGAAGTAGTAGCCGGCGTGAGGGGGGATTCCACCGTGGTTGAACAGCGCCTGCGGCGATCCGGCGACGAGAGTGTCGCCTTTGGCTGTGACCTCCACCGCCCACATCTTGCCTTCGCCGACGTAATACAACTCCTGGCTGTCCGCGCGCCAGCGCGGCGCATTGGCGGTGCCTGTCGAGATCGGCCACTTGCGCGCGCCGGCCCTGGCGGCTTGGACGTACACCTGCTGGACGCCGGTTTCGTTCGACATGTACGCGATCCAGCGGCCGTCTGGCGACAGCTGGCCGTGGGTTTCGTTGGCTGTCGACTGCAGGAGCGGTGTCACCACCCGTTTACCGTCAAGGGACACCATCAGAATGTCTCGCCTGGTGTTTGCCTGCGGGACGCCAAACACGATGGCGGAGGCGTTGGGTGTCCAACTTAGAGGGGTGATTGGTCCCTCGCCGTCCACTTCATACACCAGCTGCTCAGCACCGGTCGTCTGCGCCGGCTGCACGTACAACCCGGCTTTGCCGTTCCGGACTGAACCAAAGGCAATCCGATCGCCGCTGGGCGACCAGACCGGGGCCTGATTTTCCTGCGTCGGATCCAGGGTCAGCCGGGCTGTGGCGTTGCGTGCCAAATCGGTCACCCAGATGTCACCGCCCTCACCGACGTGGCGGTGCGCGGCCATCTGACTCCGATCAGGTGACAGCGCAATTCCCCGGTAGAGAGACTTGGGCCCAGCCGTACCGATGGCGGCGCCCTGACGGTCCACCCAGGTCGGCTGCAGGCCGTCATCAAACGCCCGCCCGACGCCAAAGACCAGCGTCCCGGCCGAGGAGACGGAAAACGCGATCAGCCCTGGCACCGCGCCGGCCTCCACTCGCTCTGCGATCGGGAACGCGTCGCCGGTCAGCGCGAACGTATCCGGGTTAAACACCTGCGCCAGCAACGTGCCCTGGCGCACAAACAACAAATGTCCGGTCGCCGCATCGAAGATGGCTCCGGTATCGGCTTGGAGAATTCGAGTGCGCTCCTCTGAGTCGAGCGACCCGACAATCACTCCCGCGTCCCCCTCCGACGCCACCGTGCCATGAAAAAGAAAGTGGCGGCCATCCGGCAGAAAAAACGGGAACTGGTGACCACCCCGTTCGAGTGTGCCGATTGGGGTCGCTGTGCCCCCTGCGGCTGGCACTCGATGGATGGGAGCCGGACCATTGTTGAAGATGATGACGCCGTCGGGACTCCAGCTGCCGCCTCGCGCCGTGATGCCCGGCGACAGCGCGCACAGCGTCTGCACCGGGCCGCCGGTGACGGCGACGCGCATCATGCTGTTGGCGGCCGAGAATCCGATGTGGCGGCTGTCAGGTGACCAGAACGGATACGAGGCTCCGACCGTGCCAGGCAGCGGCTGCGCCTCAATTGCGTCAATCGGCCGAACGTAGAGCTGCCGGCTGTCGGCCTTGCGAGGGTCCTGCGCCGTGAAGGCGATCCACCGGCCATCAGGCGAGATGACCGGCACCGTCGCTCCGACGATACTCCCCGATGTAAACGTCGTGCCTTGTGGAGGGGACACGACAAACCGCGCCACCAGTGGCTCGCTTGTGCCGGTGCCGTACCACGCCCACGCCA
>CAZLJG010000457.1:0-2273 GCA_964559545.1 uncultured Solibacteraceae bacterium
CGGATCCGCTGGTCTTCGCACCGTCTCATCGTCGCGATCGTCGCGATCGTCGCGGTCGAGGGTCCACAACGCCTGCTGGATACCTGAGGTCGCGACCGGCACGTTCGGTCCGACCGGTGCGGGCGGCGGTGTGAGTTCGGCTGCACTTGGCGCCCGGTACTCGCGCCTGGCGGGAATGGTGGCACCGGTGGCCTTGAGCTTCACCGTGATGCGTCGCACACGTCCATCAGGCGCGGTGTTGGTGGAGTGATAGCCAAGCAGATAGTGCGACGTCAGTCTGTCGGCGATGCGGCGAAAGCCCGCGTGCATGTCGTTGAGGTTGACCACTGCGAGACCGCCCGTCTCGGACGCCATTGTGCGCATCAGATCGTTTGTTCGTTCGGCGGCAATCGTGACGCCCACGTTGTGTGACGCCACGAGTCCCCGCGGGTTGATCGGTGACAGGGCGACATTGGCCGTGCGCGCACTCGCCAGCAACGTCTTGAAGCGATCCGAGGACCAGGGCTCGGCCATCACCTTCTGCAGGGCATCACAACGGGAGTTCTCCAACTCTCGCCCGCCTGCCGGCAACGAGAACGACCCGCGGCCCCGAGCCGGCGGCATCTGGCCTGCGGGCGGCACGATCTGTGGCGCCCGCCGCGGCGGCGTGGTCAAGGCTCGGACGCCGCTCGGATCGATCATGTCCTCAGACACAAACACGAGCGTCGACTGGGTCTCGCGGATGACGCCCAGCATGGTGATCAACCCCTCCAGATCCCGATACACATCGTCGGCACGCCAACGCGCGATCATGGCCTCCGCCTCGGGACCTGGAAAACACGTCATCAATTCCATTTCGGGATCGGTGAGATACCGCGGGTCGAAGTGATCGACGATGTTCAGGAACTCACGAATCTCGGCCTTGAACGCGGTGGAGAGTTGCCCGAAGACGATGTCTCCGGGACTCTGCATCTGCGTCATCACCGCGACGTAGTCGCGCGGGCCCATCGACCGGTCGAGAAACTCGAACAACGCGGGTTCCACGTAGTTGCCGTTCTGCCAGGTGATGCGGTTCAGGTAGACGACAAAGAGACGGTTGGCTGGATCGCCCGCCAGTTCAAATGACTCGCGCTGCGTGTTGGGATCACGGCGCGCCGCGTCTGGCGTCCACGTCGGGTATTCGAGGAATCGGATCGAGTCGATCTTCTGCGGCTTGCCGTCTTCAAGAATCTCGAAATCGTCGGCCGTGAGTCCGGCGATCGGGACGCCGTCCCTGATGGGGTAGGCATCCACCTGCACAAGGAACGCGCTCGCGCGCAGCACTTGCGGCGACTGTTGAGGCGTTTGCGCCGCGAGCGCCACCGCGCCCACGAGTGCCACCAGCACGGCGGTCATCGTCCGTCTCGGCATCGTTCAATCCCACAATCTCAGGCGCTGGCAGGCAAATCATACCCCCTGGACCCCTGGACCCCTGGACCCATTGTCTGTGTCCCCCCCTGTCACACCCCCCATTTAGCCTGTGGACATGGAGGCAGAGATGCAGCGATTTCATGGCACTGCGGCGCGGCAGTTGGTGTTGATTGGGGATCGGCCCGAGACGGCGGCGATGTTCACCCCCCGGCCCGCGCCCCCGCGTATCCGATTGATGCAGAAGGACCTGTACGCCGAACTCACGCGACGGCGTCGCCACGCACAGATTGCCGCGCGGCGCATGCTCCGGAGTCCCGAAGCTCCGGAGTCCTAGAACCTGACCATGATCCCAACATTGGCTGGCATGAAGATGCGCGCGCCCGTGTTGTTGATCATCTCGACGCCGAGGGGGCGCAGGTCGCCATCCTGGCGGACGAGGCGCGGGGTCCAGCGGGCGCCGGCCTCGAGGAACACGCCCATGTGCCAGCGTTCGTACGTGACGCCGAACACAATCGCTGCCGTCTGTAACGTGGCGGCGTCGTAGAAGCGGACGGTGCCGAGGCTGCCATTCGCGCCACCGGTGGTCAGGTCCGCGGTGATCGCCTCGACCTTGCGGCGGCCGTACGTCAGGTTGACGTACGACTTGCTGCGGCCCACGGCGCGGAAGTAGTGTCGCCAGCCGCCCTCAATCGACGAGTCCTTATACGTGGTGAATGTGGCCCGCAGCGGTTGAGCCCCGGCGCCGGTCACGTACTGTCCGAGCGCAATGTCCTGCTCGGCCAGGCTCTCGTTTTTGCTGACCTGGATGATCAACTCGTCCTTCTGAAAGATGCCGACGCCCGCGCTGGCGTGGAAACGTTTCGGTACGGAGACGTAGACGTCCG
>CAZLJG010000458.1:0-2262 GCA_964559545.1 uncultured Solibacteraceae bacterium
GGAGCCGCGGCCCATGCCGCCCCCGGGACCGCCCTGGGCGCCACCGGGACCACCGGCCGCAGCCGCCGCCGGCGCCGCGGCCGGACGGAAGTAGTAATACGCGCCGGCTGCTCCTGCGAGCAGCACGGCGATGACGAGGAGCTTTTTCATGACGCGACTACTGAATCCTCTGCACGCGGTCGAACTCCGCCACAGCGTTGATGTACCGAATCGTGGCTGACAGTTCGTTGTTGCGCGCGCTGGTCAGCGAGTTCTGCGCCTGAATGACCTGGAAGTTCGTGATGGTGCCGAGGCCGAAGCGGGTGAGTTCCGCCTGCAGCGTGCGCTCCGACGCTTCACGCGTCTTCTGCGCCGCGAGCAACTGCTTGTAGGTGCTCTGCACGTCGAGGCCCGCCGTCGTCACCGCCGTCTCGATGTTGAGTTCGGTCGAACGCAGCGTCGTCTTCTGCTGTTCGAGCCGCAGTTCCGACTGCAGATGGCCGGCCTTCGCCGAGGAGAGGCCGAGCGGCTTGCTGAAGTTGAAGCTCAACGACCAGGTCGGGGTGTCGAGACCGGCAATCGACCGGAGGGCGTCGAGATAGCCGCTTTCCTTGATGAGCACCGGCGGACCGCCGAAGCTTCCGCGCTCAAACTCGTTGCCGCCGACACCGGCCAACCGGTAGCTCGCCGTCAGGCCGAGGCTCGGCATGATGCCGTTCTTCGAGAGCTCCAGGCCCAGTTCCGACGTGCGAATCTGCTGACGCGCGATGACGATGTCCGAACGCTCGGCGATGGCGCGGGTCACGGCGCCGGGGATGTCCACCGTCTGAATCGCAAACGACACCTGGTCCACCGGGTTGATGGTCGCGCGGAAGAACTCGTCGGACGTGCTGTCCACGAGGAGGCGCTTGAAGGCGAGTTCGGCGTTGCGCCACGCGATTTCCGTGGCGAGCAACTGCTGCTCCGTGGTCGCGATCTGGGCTTCCTGCAGCACGAGGTCGATCTCGGCGAGTGTGCCGATTTCCACGCGGATGCGCTGGTCGGCCAGCTGGCGGTTCGCCAGGTCGAGCGCGCGGCGCTGGATTTCGATGGCCTCAATGGACTGGCGGAGGGCCCAGTAGCGCGTCCGCACCTGGTTCTTGATGGTCTCAATCTGCGTCTGCAGCTGGATGTCGACGATCTGCTTCTGAATCTCACCGGTGCGCAGGCTGTTGCGCTGACCGTCAATCGTGCGACCCGCGAGCAGCGGCTGGGTGTACTGGAAGTTGATGTTCGACGAGTAACTCGGATTACGCAGCGACAAGGCGTTGTCGGTCGAGTTTCGGCTGTTGCTGAAGTTGACGGACACGTTGCCGCCCTGCCAGGGCAGGCGCTGGCTGACCGACGTGCCGAAGGAATTCACCTGGCTCGTGACGCGCGCGCCGCCGTCGAGCTGCGAGGTCGACTGCTGCGACGAATTGGTGTAACCGTAGTTCGCGTTGAGCGTCGGGCGGAAGTTCGCGCGGGCCGACTGCAGCGCGTAGTCCTGAATCTGCGGGTTGAGCTTGGCGCTCTGGATGTCGAGGTTCTTCTCGAGGGCGCGTTCAATCGCCTGTTCCAGCGTCAGCTCGATGCGCGGTGCACCGGGCACGTCGGGCGGCAGCGCGCGGCCCACCACGTAGCGGTCCTGCTCCTGCACCTGCACGCCGCTCACGGGCGTTGCTGCCGTCTGCGCCATCGCCATGGCCGGCACCATCAGTGCCCCCACGACCGCCCATGCCATTCCGTTCACCGTCTGCTTCGTCATCTGCCTGCTCCGTTTGGACAGCCGCGCCGGGGGGCGCGCTGTGCACCTTGCTGGTTGTAAAAACTCGTGGAAACCGTGATTACCGGCCGCGGGAGTCCGACCGGCCATCCCCGGACGAGAATCCGAACAGTCGATCCCAAATGGCCTGCATGCCCTTGTTCTGTTCGGGTGTCAGCACCAGCGCCATCCGATAGAGCATAAGGGTACGGGACTTGTAGAGCATCGTGCGCTGGGCTTCGACCCGGTCGATCTGCAGGGCCACCACATCGGCGCTCACCGCCCGCGCGGCAATCATGCGCTTCAGTTCGGTTTCCTGCTTCTTCAGTTCTTCCGCCCGGCCGGTCATTTCCTTCCAGCGGTCGTGCCACAACGCGTCAATCCGCTTGGCCTGATCGGGGGTGAGGCCGACTTCCTTGATGACGGCCGGGTCTTTCCAGAAGGGCAGGCGGCTGCGCTGGGAGTCGCGGTTCTGGCTCTCGGTGCGGGTGCCGGACTGG
>CAZLJG010000459.1:0-2256 GCA_964559545.1 uncultured Solibacteraceae bacterium
TCACGCGGACGAAATAGCCAAATGGAGCCCGGGGGCTTCAGCCCCCGGGTTGACCCAAGGGCTAAAGCCCTTGGGCTCCGAAGGCGAGTGATGAAGACCCGTCTCGACATCCTCCTCGTGGACCGCGGTCTCGTCCCGTCGCGTGAGCGGGCGCGCGCACTCATTCTCGCGGGCGACGTGCTGGTGGGTGGCCACCCGGTCACCAAGGCCGGCACGGCGATTGATACCGAGGCCGAGATTATGTTGCGGACGCCCGACCATCCGTGGGTCAGCCGCGGCGGCCTGAAACTCGTCCATGCCCTCGACACATTCGGCATCGACGTGACGGGGGCCACGGCCCTCGACATTGGTGCATCCACCGGCGGGTTCACCGACGTCCTCCTCCAGCGCGGCGCCACACGTGTCGTCGCCCTCGACGTTGGCCACAATCAGCTCGACTGGAAAATCCGCTCCGACCCTCGGGTCGTGGTGATCGAGGGCGCCAACGCACGCAACCTCACAGCGGCAGAGCTGCCGGCCGATGCTCGCGCGTTCGACATCGTCACCATCGATGTCTCGTTCATTTCTCTGAAGCACATCCTGCCGGTGGTGCCGCCTCTCCTCCGCGCCGATGGAGCCGTCGTCGCACTGGTGAAACCTCAGTTCGAAGCCGGACGCGACGAAGTCGGCAAGGGTGGCATCATTCGCGATGAAGCCGTGCACACACGGGTGGTGGAAGCGGTCGTGGCTGCAGCCGCCGAGTGCGGACTTCATCGCGCAGGTCTCACACCCTCCCCGATAACGGGCGCTGAAGGCAATCGGGAGTTCCTCCTCTTCTTGAGGATTGAGCAGTAACATTCCCCCGTGCCCATTCGCGTCGGACTGACCGCCAAGCCCCACCCTCACGCCCTCGCCGTCCTCACTGAGGCGGCGGACTGGCTGCGCGAGCGCGGCGCCACGGTGGTGGTCGCGGCCGCAGAGGACCGTGTGCAGGCGGCGACGCAGGTGGACGTGCTCATCGCATTTGGCGGTGACGGGACATTGCTGGCCGCGGCGAACGCGGTGGCGCAGGCAGGCGTGGACATCCCGGTCCTGGGCGTCCATCTCGGTCATCTCGGTTTCCTGACCGAAGTGCGCCGACCAGAGTTGGTGGACGCGTTGTCGGCCGTCCTCGACGGCCGCACGTGGATGGAAACGCGACTGCTCCTCGAGGGACGCATCGAACGTGGCGGGGCGGTCGCGGCGACACGCCTGGCGCTCAACGACATCGTCATCACCCGCGGGCGCCTGTCGCGCATGATCGAACTCGACGTGTCGGTTGATGGCGAGCACGTCTGTCACGTCCGCGCGGATGGCCTCATCGTGGCGACGGCCACCGGCTCAACGGCGTACAACCTGTCAGCCGGCGGTCCGGTTGTGCACCCGGCCGTGGACGCCGTGCTCCTCACCCCGATCGCGCCACACACGCTGACGAATCGCCCGATCGTGCTGCCCGCGTCGGCCGACATCGTGTTGCGCCCGACCCTGGATGGCCCCCCCGCCGATGTCGTCGCGACGTTTGATGGGCAACACGGCGAACCGCTGCAGCCCGGCGACGTGGTCACCATCCGTCGTGCCGACCGTGTGCTGCGACTCCTCCGCACCACCACGCGCACCCACTTCGAGATGCTGCGCGAAAAGCTGAACTGGGGTTCGTAACGGTTCTATCGCGGCCGGTTCCTGAAGTAGCGGATCTGCCACTCCTGCACGGCGCGATTGTGCTCGGCGAGCGTGTTTGAGAACACGTGTGTGCCGTCGTTGCGACTGACGAAGTAGAGATACTTGTCGGCTGATGGGCGCACGGCCGCTTCAAGTGACGCGCGACCGGGTGACGCGATCGGCCCTGGCGGCAGGCCAGCGTATCGATACGTGTTGTAGGGCGAATCCATGCGCAGGTTCTCGCGCGTGAGATTCCCGTTCCACCGATTCGCGAGGCGGAGCGCGTAGATCACGGTCGGGTCACACTGCAGACCCATATTGATGCGCAGTCGGTTCTGATACACGGCCGACACGATGGGTCGCTCGGGCGGATGCGCGGTTTCCTTCTCCACGAGCGAGGCGATGGTCACGACCTCCCGCACGGACAGACCTCGCGCCGTGGCGGCCGCGCGAAGGTCGTCGTCGTACGCGCGCAGGAAGCTGGCGATCATGGCGTCCACGGTGCCCTTCGCACCGGCCGAGCGCGGCAACTGGTAGGTGTCTGGGAACAAATATCCCTCGAGTGAACGGGCATCAGGG
>CAZLJG010000460.1:0-2238 GCA_964559545.1 uncultured Solibacteraceae bacterium
TGCCCTGCAGCAACTCCTGCAGATCTGCGCGGGCTTCCGTGCCGATGAGTTTGATCATCTCGCCATTCCTGCCGATGATGATCGGCTTCTGCGACTGGTGATCGACGAGGATCGACGCGTAGATCTTCGTCGGTTCTCCCGGCTCGCCGGGTTCCTCGAACTGGTCGATCACCACGGCGGTCATGTAGGGCAGTTCATCGCGTGTGTGGCGCAGCACCTTCTCGCGAATCAACTCGGCTGCCAGCGTGCGCTCGGACTGATCGGTGAAGTATTCCTCGTCGAACAGCGGGGGCCCCTCCGGCAGCGCCGCCAGCAGTTCCTTGATCAGTGCCTCCAGCCCCTCGCCATGAAAGGCCGACATGGGCACGATCGCTTCCACGGGAAGCGCCTTTCCGTAACTCTCCATCAGTGGCAGCAACTGGTTCTTCTGCTTCAACCGGTCGATCTTGTTGAGCACCACGATGACCTTGCACTTCGCGCTGCTGAGCAACTCCATCACGTACCGATCCCCGGGGCCGGGTTTTTCGGTCACGTCCACCACCAACACGGCGACGTCCACTTCCCGCAGCGTGTCCACGGCGGCATCCACCATCCGCTGGTTCATTCGATGCTCGGGTTTGTGAATCCCCGGAGTGTCGATAAACACGACCTGGCCACCGGGTTCATTCCGCACGCCGGTGATGCGATGCCGGGTGGTCTGCGGCTTGTCCGAGACAATCGCGACCTTCTGGCCCATGAGTTTGTTCATGAGCGTGGACTTGCCGGCGTTGGGCCGGCCGACAAACGAGACGTACCCGGCCTTCACTCCGCCCCGCCTTCCGTCTCCGCCGGCAGGCGGCGCACACGCACCTTGTGGATGCGCCGGCGTTCGGCCTCGAGCACTTCGATCGAGACGCCGTCCGCCTCAAGCCGCTCGCCCGCTGCAGGCACACGCCCGGTCCGACTGAGCACGTATCCCCCGACGGTCTCGAAGCCTTCATCTTCGATCGTGATGCCCAGGCGTTCGGTCATCTCTTCGATCGCCACCTTCGCACTGAACACCACGGCCCCATCAGCCTCAACCACAATCGGCTCGGCCTCAAGGTCGTATTCGTCGCGAATCTCCCCGACGATCTCCTCAATCAGGTCCTCGACCGTGACGAGCCCCGCGATGCCGCCGTATTCGTCCACCACCATCGCCTGTTGAAACCGGCGTTGCTGGAATTCGCGCAGGAGGTCCGCCACGCGCTTGGTCTCGGGCACAAACGCCGCGGGCCGCATGATGTCACTGACGGTCACGTGATCAGACACCTGGTCGCGCTGGATGAGGTCCTTCACGACGACCAGGCCCACGATATTGTCGAGGTTCTCGCGGAACACCGGCACCCGGGAGTATTCCTGCTCACGCAACAAGGCCCGCAGTTCCGCCACGGTGGCATCGGCCTGAATGGCCACCACATCAGGCCGCGGCGTCATGACTTCCCGCACGAGCGTGTCGCCAAAATCCACCACCGACCGCAGCAATTGCCCATCTTCCTGGTCGGCCGAGACGTCATTGGCATGCGCGGGCGACGACACCGCGTGACCGTTCGTGCGCGACGGCAGCGACTCCGCAGGGCCAAGCCAGCCAATGACCAGACTGGTCAACGGCGTCACGACGTTGGCCATCGCGGTGAACGGTGGCAACAACATGCTCAGCAACTGCTCGGGCGCCCGCCGCACGATCAACGCGGGGATGAGATGACCAGCGACCACGTTGAGGCCCACCGCGATCGCAAACAGGATCACGGCCGCATAAAAGCCCACACCAATTGGCTGCGCCAGAAGCACGACCACAAGGATCAACAACAGGCCCCGCATGAACCGCGCGGGCACAAACAACTTCAAGGGGTCTTCGAGGTACGACGTCAGGCCGTCGGCATCACTTTCGCGCTCAGCCTCGAGACGTTCCGGCAAACGCATGAGCACGCCGAACGCGGTCTCAATCACCGCGAGGTCGGCCATCGCGCAAACCACCACGAACACAAGCAGGGGACTCCAGATCATCGGCCGGTCACACCAGAACCATCCGCGCGGGCGATCAGACCGGACGGCAATCCGGCCTTGCGACGCAGGCGTTCTTCCACCCGCGCCATCGCTCCTGTGTCGGTTTCGTGATCGTAACCCAGCAGGTGCAGCAGGCCGTGCAGGGCCAGCACCCGCAGTTCCACGCGATCGCTGTGTCCCAGCCGCCGTGCCTGCCGGGCCGCCACGCCGGTC
>CAZLJG010000461.1:0-2237 GCA_964559545.1 uncultured Solibacteraceae bacterium
TGCGCTGCGCGCGGCACTGGCCCTTGAGTGCGACATCCAGCCGGTCTCGATCTTCGCGCGCAAGAACTACTTCTATCCCGACCTGCCCAAGGGCTATCAGATTTCGCAGTACGACCGGCCGATCGCGCTCGGGGGCCGCGTGCCGTTGTCATCCGGAGCGGTGGCGTTGACCCGCATCCACATGGAAGAGGACGCGGGCAAGTCGCTGCATCATGGCTTCCCCGATTCCGACAGCCATACCTATCTCGACTTCAACCGTGCCGGCACGCCGCTGATTGAGATCGTCACGGAGCCCGATCTCCGGTCCGCGGCCGAAGCGGCGGAGTGTTTCAGCCGGCTGCGCGAGATCCTGGTCGCCATCGGCGTGAACGACGGCAACATGGAAGAGGGCAGCCTGCGCTGCGATGCGAACGTGTCGCTGCGGCCCGTCGGACAGGCCGCGTATGGCGCCAAGGCGGAAGTGAAAAACGTCAATTCCTTCCGCTTCCTTGAGAAGGCGCTCGAGTACGAAATCGAACGGCAGCGCGGCATTCTCGAGTCGGGCGGTCGCGTGGCGCAGGAGACGCGGCTGTGGGACAGCGCAACCGGCACCACGCAGTCGATGCGATCAAAAGAGGAAGCGAACGACTATCGCTACTTCCCCGAGCCGGATTTGCCGCCACTCGTCGTAGATGTGGCCTGGATCAATGCGGTGCGCGAGACGATGCCGGAGTTGCCGGTGGCGCGCGTCGCACGGTTCATCCGCGAGTACGGGTTGAGTGACTACGACGCGGACGTGTTGGGGCGCCTGATTCCTGGCGCAGCGTCCTACTTCGAAGCGACGGTGCGCAGCGGGGCCGCTCCCAAGACGGCGAGCAACTGGATCCAGGGCGAAGTGCGGCGCAAGCTCAAGGACGTGGGCGCCGACGATCTGTCCGCGTCGCCGGTGGGGCCGTCGCAGTTGGCTGAGTTGACGACTCTTGTCGACACGAACATCGTCAGCACTTCCGTCGCCAAAGACGTGTTCGAAGAGATGTGGGCGACCGGCGCCGGCGCCCGCGCCATCGTGGACGCCCGTGGCCTGGCGCAGATTGGCGATACCGCTGCGTTGACCGCCATGGCCGACGCCGTCATCGCCGCGAATCCCGGTCCCGTCGCGCAATACCGATCCGGCAAGACGCAAACGTTCGGGTTTCTGGTCGGCGCGGTGATGAAGGCCTCGAAGGGGAAAGCCAACCCAGCCGCCGTCAGCGACATCCTGCGGGGACGACTGGACGTCAAACAGGGACAGTCCGAGTCGGAGTAGTTGACAGCTTCATTCAACCTGTCTTACTTTGGGTTGTCCACTTCTGCGAATGGCTGCCAAGACTCGACTGGTCACGGTTGACGGCGCGCAAGTGCACTGGCCCCTGGTCGGTGCTCCGTGCCACTGTCTGTCGGCATTTTTCAAAGAAGAGTTCGTCAAGCACCATCAGTGCCTCGAACAACAGCGCGAGTACTTCTCGGAACTCGCCATCGTGCAAGCCGAAGACGCCCTCTCCCGCATCCTCTCCCAAATTGATCAGCTCTGTCAGCGCGACGACGCGTGTGCGTTGATTGAGGAGCTGCTGCGCCAGTTGGATCAGGTGACGAACCTCTCGGCGTGGACCGACCCTGAGCGGCTCCACTAGGCGGGTTCATGTCCTTAAAACACATCGGGGCGATCGCTCTGGCCATTTTGATCGCCGGCCTGGGTGGATGGATTTATGGCGCGAGTGGATCCTCTGCTCGCGAACAGGCTCGCCTGGTTGAGGAGCAGCGCGCGGACTTGGCGGAAGTGCGCGCGCACATTCTTGAGGGACGAGTCAGTCTGTTCCTGACGAACTTTGGTGACGCCAGTCGTCACTTCGAATCCGCGCGCACCGTGCTCGAACGTGTGCAGGCGCGGTTGCGCGAGTCAGCGCAGGCCGAACGCGCCGGTCGCCTCGAGATACCCATCGTCCACCTGCGCGAAGCCCAACACTTGGCGTCAGCCTTCGACCCCGCCGCGCATACGGCGGCGGGGGAGGCACTCAGCGCGCTTACGGAAGTCCCGTAGCTAAAACTTCAACACTCGGGCGGTGATCGACGCCGTCACCTTGCGGTCCGACGCCGCGTCGGCGGACTGTGAGACGACGAGCGGTTTGCCGTCAACAACAACCACGGTCAGCGACTCGTTGAGCCGCGGCGCGCGGACGTTCTGCCGTCCTTCGGCGCTTGTCGACGGCGGCGGCGTGAAC
>CAZLJG010000462.1:0-129 GCA_964559545.1 uncultured Solibacteraceae bacterium
GTCACACAAACGTTATCGAAAGCGTTGTACTTTGTGATTGTGGCAGATGGGGTGCAGCGGGTGGCGAATGTCGGCATTGCGACCGACGTGCACCTATGGGTCGTGCTGGGGCTGGCGCTCGGGGTAACC
>CAZLJG010000462.1:139-2203 GCA_964559545.1 uncultured Solibacteraceae bacterium
TGAGTTACCTGGGGTTTGTCGGCGCGACGCTTGTGGCGCTCATCCGGACCGGCAGGGATGCCAGTCGCGGTGTCGTCACACAAACGTTATCGAAAGCGTTGTACTTTGTGATTGTGGCTGATGGGGTGCAGCGGGTGGCGAATGTCGGCATTGCGACCGACGTGCACCTCTGGGTGGTGCTCGGGCTGGCCCTCGGCGTAACCTATCGGCCGGCTCCCCCCGAACCGAAACAGGTGGCACTGGCATGAGCCGCATTGTCTTTATCGGGGTGCTGAGCTTCGTCGTTTCCCTGTTGCTGACCATGGTCGCCCGGACCCTGGCGCCGCGACTGGGCATGGTGTCGCGTCCCTCCGGAGACCGATGGAATGCCCGCGCGGTGCCGCTCCTCGGGGGCGTGCCGATCGCTCTCGCGACGATCCTGCCGGCCGCGTTGTTCGACGCCTGGCATCCCAGTGTGCTGGCGATCGGCGGCGTGGCGTTGTTTCTGGCCGCCGTGGGTCTGGTGGATGATCGCCATTCCCTGAAGCCGAGCACCAAAGCGGTGGCGCAACTGGCGGGGGCCTGTGTGCTCGTGGTGGCCGGTGCGCAACTGCAAGTCACCCCCTGGGCCATCGTCAATATTCTGCTGACCCTGCTCTGGGTGGTCGGCATCACCAACGCGTTCAACCTGCTCGACAACATGGACGGGCTGTGTGCCGGGATTGGCGCGATTGCGACGCTCGCGTTCCTGGTGGAACGTGTGTCGGGCGCGGCCGTCATTCCGCCGGACGCGTTCTACGCGGCCGCCCTTCTTGGGGCGCTCCTGGCGTTCCTGATTTACAACTTCCATCCGGCCTCGATCTTCATGGGGGACACGGGCAGCCTGTTCATCGGTGCGAGCCTGGCTGGTCTCACGACGGTGCAGCAGGGCGCGCTGGGCACGAGCCTGTGGTCGGTATTGTTGGTGCCGGCCCTGATTCTGATGATTCCGATCTTCGACACCGTGTATGTCACGGTGATGCGAAAGGCCGCGGGCCGGCCGGCCTCCCAGGGCGGACGTGACCACACGTCGCATCGGCTGGTGGCGCTCGGGTTCTCGGAGCGTCGCGCGGTCGTGTTCCTCTATGGCCTTGCGGCCATCGGTGGTGCGCTGGCGATCGCCGTGCGGCAGTTTGGTATCGAGCACGTGAACGTCATCATCGGTGTGGTGCTGATCGGCGTGTTGTTGCTGGCGGTGCGACTGGGACACATCCGGGTGTACGAGGACACCGATGCGGCCGGGGCCGCCAACTCCGGGTTGACTCCGCTGATCGCCACGCTCATGTACAAGAAGCGGCTGTTTGAGATTGCGCTCGACTGCGTGCTGATCGTGCTTGCGTACTACGGCGCGTATTGGATTCGCTTCGAAAGCCTGGGGCCCTCGGATCGGAACTTCTACTTCGGCGTCTTTCTCCAGTCCATGCCCGTCGTCCTCGCGTGCAAGCTGGCGGGGTTGTTTCTGGCCGGCGCCTACGGTGGCGTGTGGCGTTACTTCGGCCTGTCGGATTTGACGACGTATTTGCGTGGGCTTGTGTACGGATCCGTCATGAGCGTGATCGCGCTGCTCTTCCTGTTCCGGTTCGAGCATCTGTCCCGCGGCGCATTCGTGATCGACTTCATGTTCCTGACGTTGCTGCTGCTCGGCGCGCGCACGTCATTCCGTGTCATCGGCGAAGCTGGCCAGCGTGGCAACCGGAGCGGCCGCAAGGTTGTGGTCTACGGTGCCGGCGCGGGTGGGGGATTCGCCATCCGCGAAATGCTTGGCAATGCGGCGTACGACCTGATGCCGGTGGCGTTGATCGATGACGACCCGGCGCTGCAGGGCGCACGGTTGTACGGGTATCAGGTGCGTGGTGGCGTAGATGATCTACCGGATCTCATTGCGGCGTATGACGTCGAAGTGGTCGTGGTGAGTTCGTCGCAGATTGATCCTGAGCGGCTTGAGCGCCTGCGGGAGATCTGCGAGGCGACCGGCACTGAAATGATCCGGCTCGAAATCCGCCTCGATTCGCTTCAGCCCGTTCGGCGCTGACCCTCGATCACTTC
>CAZLJG010000463.1:0-2201 GCA_964559545.1 uncultured Solibacteraceae bacterium
AGCGTGCGCCCGTCCGCGCGCTCCGACACAAAGACGATCGTCCTGCCATCTGGCGTGGTGATCGGCAGGTAGTCGTCGGCAGGATCGTTGGTCAACTGCACCCGGTTGCTGCCGTCAGCGTTCATCACCCATATGTCGGAATTGCCGGAGGAAGACGCGGCATACACCAGACGCCCGTCGGCCAGCCACGCCAGCCCCATCACGCCGTCATCGGTGCCGGCACCGACACCGATCTCCTTCGGGTTGGCCATGTCCCCGTTCGCGATCGCCCACACCTTCGATCGGGTTTCAACGCGCACACTGAGGAAGGCCAAACCGTCCTTCGAGACGCTCAGGCCGGCGTAGGTGCTGAGGTCGTTCGTGATCCGGGAGACCTTGCCGTCCGGATACGACACCGAGAAGATCTGGCTCGACGATTCGTTGCCGCCCTCGACGCCGTTGACGAGCAAATGGGAACCACCCGGCACCCAGGAGAGGTAGGACAGATCGCGCCACACGTGGTTCCCCAGGACGCTCTCCTTACCGGTGACCGCGTCGACGAGCACAATCTCCCGCTGCAGCGTGTCGCGATTGCCGCCCGCCGCCGCCAGCACCGTCCCGTCAGGGGACCACGCGAGCGCATCCATCCGGAAGTTGAGCGGCGCCGTCCGGCGCATGAGCTCACGCACGTTGTTGCCGCTCGCATCCGCGAGCATCACGGCGGTGGCATCGGGATCCTGATAGCCGCGCAGAAACGCGAAGGTCGACCCGTCCTTTGAGAAGGTGGGGGCGGTGTCGATATCCTCCACCAGCTTCCGCGGGCCACCACCGAGCACCGGCACCTGGTACATCGACGCGATGTTCTGTCCCTGCGGGTAGATCACGTAATACACATAGTCGCCGTCGGGCGAGAAGCTGACGGCGTCGAAACGGGCATCGATCGGCGACACGATCTGGACGTTGCTCGCGGTGGTAATCTGCCGGAGCCACAGACTCTGGGTCCGGTCGTCCGTCACCACATACGCGGCGTAGCGACCGTCGTCGGAAATCGCCGCGACGCCGGCCGTGCCGGTCGTTGTCAGGCGGCTCAGTGAGACCGATGAGAAAGGGGCCGCTTGCGGAGCCGCGGGCGCCAGCAGGCCGAAGTACCACGCCGCACCCAGGCCAAGCGCCACAACAGCCGTTGCACCCGCAATGAGCGGGGCGCGCGCGTGGCCTTTCGGCGTGGCCGACGCTGGGCTGATGCCGCGATGGATTCCCGACGTCGTCAGTTCACCGGAGGCGAGGTCGTCCTTCACCAGACGCAGGTCGTTGCGCAGGTCCTTGGCCGTCTGATAGCGGTCTTCCGGATCCTTCGCGAGGCACCGGTGCACCACCCGCGCCAGTTCGCGGGGCATGTCCTGTCTGACGTCACTGATGGAGACCGGGGTGTCCTTCAGGATTGCCGAGAGCACCGAGACATTGGTGTCGCCTCTGAACGGCCGCTGGCCCGTTGCCATCTCGTACAACAGCACACCGAGCGAGAAGACGTCCGAGCGCGGGTCAACGGTTTTGCCCTCGGCTTGTTCGGGCGCCATGTAGGCCACCGTGCCGAGAATGGCGCCTTCGCCGGTCAGCGCCTGCGTCGGCATCGACGCCTGGGCCTGCTGGGAGAGTTCCTCGCGCAGTTTGGCCAGGCCGAAGTCCAACACCTTCACGCGGTTGTCGCCGGTGACCATCACGTTGGCCGGCTTCAGGTCGCGATGTGTGATGCCGCGCTGGTGCGCGGCGCCGACAGCGTCGGCCAGCGGAATCGCAATCTGCAGCACCTTGTCGAGCGGCAGCCCGCCGGCGGGAATCATGTCGGCCAGCGTCCTGCCTTCAACCAGCTCCAGCGTCAGGAATGCCCGGCCGTCCGCCTCCTCGACCGAGTGAATCGTCACGATGTTGGGGTGATTGAGAGCAGCGGCCGCGCGAGCCTCGAGCTCGAAGCGCTGCCGGCGATCGGCGTCGGAGGCCAGGTCTCGCGACAGGATCTTCAGCGCGACCTTCCGCCCCAGCCGCGAATCCTCGGCAAGGAAGACCTCGCCCATGCCGCCCTTGCCCAGCAACTCGAGAATCCTGTAGTGCCCGATGGTCTGCCCGATCATTCAGATCCTTTCGCGCAAAGGCGCCGACGGATGGTACCATCCCCGCACCCCCAGATGCCCCCCCGCCCGCAAACCCGGACCGCGTTTAATTGA
>CAZLJG010000464.1:0-1943 GCA_964559545.1 uncultured Solibacteraceae bacterium
TGCGCCAGTTGATGCGCCCCTCCCGCAGATCCTCGCTGGAGAATCCCGTCAGGCGCAGGTACTCGGCATTCGCATCGAGCACCGTGCCGTCCTGACGCCAGAACACGATGCCGAGCATGCTCGAGTCGAAGACGCGTCGTAACCTCGTCTCCACCACCCGGAGCGCGTCCGCCGTGCGGCGATGTTCCCTGCGGTCTGCCGCGTCCTTTACTTCGCGAAGAATGGCCGGCGCCAGTCGCGTCAGGTTGTCCTTCAGGATGTAGTCGTGCGCCCCGGCGCGCATCGCGGCCACCGCGACGTCTTCACCAATGGACCCGGACACAAACAGGAACGGCACCTCCGGGTCGTGTTCGCGCACGACGCGCAGGACGTCGAGCCCATCGTTACCTGGCAGCCCGAAATCACTCAGCACAGCGTCCCACACGCCGTCGGCCAGGGCGGTTTTCACGTCCGCCAGCATCTCGACCCGGTGGGCCACGACAGGGCACTCGCGACGACGCAACTCCGCCAGAATCAGGTCGGCATCATCGGGGTTGTCTTCCACCAGCAGGAGGCGCAGCGGCGACGTCATCGCACGTGTCTCTGTGGTGATTCGTTGAGGAGCAACCAATACAGGCCCAGCTGCCGAACCGCCTCCGCAAATTCGCCAAACACCACCGGCTTGCGAACGTAGCTGTTGGCGCCACGGTCGTAACTCGCAACAATGTCCTGCTCCTCGGCAGACGAGGTCAGGATGACGACGGGCAACCGGCGCGTCCTCTCGTCCTCCCGGATGCGCGACAGCACCTCGAGCCCCGACACCTTTGGAAGCTTCAGATCGAGCAGCACCAGTCGAGGCATCTGTGACTCGTCGCGCCCCGCATGCGCGCCGGTGCCGAACAGATAGTCCAGCGCTTCGGCACCGTCGGAGACCGCGACCACTTCGTTGGCCAGCAGGTGCCGGCGGAGCACGCGCAACGTCAGGTCCCGATCGTCCGGATTGTCCTCAACGAGCAGAATAGGCTCAGCCATGGGCGGCCTCCACGGTGAAAAAAAACGTCGCGCCTCCATCGGGAACGGCCTCAGCCCAGATCCGGCCTCCGTGCCGTTCGATCACGCGCTGGACGATGGCCAGCCCCACGCCGGTGCCGGGAAACTGGTCCATCGAGTGCAGTCGCTGAAAGATGCCGAACAACTTGCCGGCGTGCGCCATGTCGAATCCCACACCGTTGTCACGCACGAAGTAGGTCGAGGTGCCATTGACCAACGCCGCGCCGCACTCAATACGCGCGTCCGTGCGCGTACCCGTGAACTTCCACGCGTTCTCGACGAGATTCTGCACCGCCAGCGTCAACAGCCGCGGATCGCCCTCGGTCTTCAATCCGGGATGAATCACCACATCCACCGTCCGGCCAGGCTCACGTTCCCTGAGATCGTGCACGGCACGTTGCGCCATTTGGTCCAGCGCCACGGGCCGCACGATCAGCTCCACGCGCGACACCTTGGCGAGTTCGAGCAGGTCGCTGATCAGCTGGTCCATGCGTTTGGCAGCGCGGCGCACACGCGCCAGGTACGCCAGCCCGTCCTCATCAAGCTGATGCGAGTGCTCACTCACCAGCGCTTCGCTGAATCCGTCAATGCTGCGCAGCGGCGCGCGGAGGTCGTGTGAAATCGTGTAGCAGAACGACTCGAGCTCCCGGTTCGACCCTTCCAGTTGCAGCGCATGCGCGCGCACCTGGGCCAGCGCCCGGGAGAGTTCATCCGTGCGTTCCTGCACGCGGGTTTCGAGTTGTCGTCGTCCGTCGGCGACACGCGACGCCATGATGTTGAACGCCGCCGCCAGGTTGCCGATTTCGTCCTGGGTCGAAAACGGCACTTTCGGGGTGAGGTTCCCGTCTGCCACCTCACTGGCGGCGCGGGTCAACGCCCGGCGTGGGGAATCGCGCTCCCCAGGCACTAGGATC
>CAZLJG010000464.1:1953-2199 GCA_964559545.1 uncultured Solibacteraceae bacterium
TCCGGAAACTCCACGCGCAGCGACCACGGTGTGCCGGCGATGGTGTGCACGGCCCCCATCCACTGCTGATCGCGATGGGTCGCCCAATAGACGCCGCGCTCGTCAGTCGCCAGTCGCATAGGCGCATCAATTCCAGCCCCCAGCAAGTCCACCCACTCACCTTCTGGTTGTCCCACGAGGATGCGGCTCTCGGGTCCGATGAGGTTCCCCAGGAGATCACGTGATTCGCCGCCGGAGACGACCCGC
>CAZLJG010000465.1:0-2188 GCA_964559545.1 uncultured Solibacteraceae bacterium
CGTCTGCCGGCATGGGGGCCTGCGGCTGCAAGCCCGCCGCCCGCGCCGCCGACAAGGCAAACACCAGCAGCACCCGCACCACGGTGGGCATGCTCATGGCGTACAAAATGGGGGTCATCATGAAGATGGCCGAGAAGTTCAAGCGGCCGGTGATTGTGTTTGTCGACACACCTGCGGCCTACCCGGGCGTCGAATCTGAAGAACGCGGTGTCGCCGAAGCGATCGCGCTCAATCTGCGTGAGATGGCCCTGCTCGACACGCCCATCGTCGTCATCGTGTGCGGCGAAGGTGGGTCTGGCGGCGCGTTGGGTATTGCCATCGGTGATCGTGTGCTGATGCAGGAGTTTGCGGTCTACAGCGTCATTCCTCCGGAAGGCTGTGCCGCGATCTTGTGGCGTGATTCCGCGCGCAAGGTCGACGCGGCGGATGCGCTGAAGATTACGGCGCCGGACCTGCTCGCCATGGGCATCATCGATGAGATCGTGCCGGAGCCCGTCGGTGGCGCGCATCAGGACCACGCACTGGCGACGGCGCTGATCGACGAAGCCATTGCGCGTCATCTCGCCGAAGTTGGCAAGATGACGTCGGCTGATCGCCTCGAGACCCGGTATCAGAAGTTCAGGGCGATGGGCCGGGAAGGCCATGCGTTTGTGAGCGCGCCGCTCGCCGCTGCCTCGGAGTGATGGTCCGTAAAGTCTGGGAGGACGTTGCCACAGACGACGCCCAGAGCCGGCACCTGGCCGAGGCCCTGTCGATTCCTCCGGTCATCGCCAGGCTCCTCGTGCAGCGCGGGTTCGCGGACCCCGACGCCGCGCGCCGATTCCTCCATCCCGAACTCTCACATCTGCACGATCCCTGGCTGCTGACCGACATGCGGCCGGCCGTGGACCGCATCCGCCAGGCCATCACGGCCAAAGAGCGCATTGTGGTGCACGGTGACTACGACGCCGATGGCATCACGTCCACGGCGATGTTGCAGCGGGCCCTGGAGATCCTCGGCGCGGACGTGGGGCATTTTGTTCCCGACCGCATGAAGGATGGGTATGGTTTGCAACCGGAAACCATCGCCAGACTGCACGCCGAGGGGGCCAAGGTCATCGTGTCGGTGGACTGTGGCATCCGCGCGAGTGAGGCGGCAGATCACGCGCGCGCGCTGGGTGTGGACCTGATCATCACCGATCATCACGAGCCGGAATCGGCGATTCCCCGTGCGGTCGCCGTCATCAATCCCCGTCGTCCTGGGTGTCCCTACCCGGAGAAGTCGCTGGCCGGTGCCGGCGTGGCCCTGAAGTTGGTGCAGGCTTTGCTGGAGGGCAGTGAGACCGCCCGTGAGTTGCTGCCGTCCTTCATCAAGATGGCGGCGATCGGGACGATGGCGGATGTGGTGCCGCTGATTGGCGAGAACCGGGTGATCGCGCGGTTTGGGCTTGAGGGCCTGTCGCGTGGTCCGCACGGGACCGGCCTTGAGGCGCTGTTGGAGGAGAGCGGATTGACCGGCAAGCGGTTGGACAGCTTTCACGTGGGCTTCGTGCTGGCGCCGCGCCTGAACGCCGCGGGACGCATGAGCCACGCCGGGATGGCGGTGGACCTGTTGCTCGCGCGGGGCCGGGATGCCCAGTCACGCGCGCAAGCGAGAGAACGCGCGCGGCAGCTGACCGAGGAGAACACCCGACGGCAGGAAAGCGAAGCGGGGATTCTCGCCGACGCCAAGCGGATGGTGGAGAACGATCCGTCGATCGGCGGTCAGAACCTGCTGATCGTCGCGTCGGAGGGCTGGCATCGCGGCGTGGTGGGGATTGTGGCGTCGAAGCTGGTCGATCAGTTCCACAAGCCGGCGATTGTCATCGCCCTCGACAATGGCATCGGCCACGGGTCGTGCCGAAGCATTCCGGCGTTCGACATGCTCGGGGCGCTCGAGGCGCATGGTGATGTGTTTGTGAAGTTCGGCGGGCATCGACAGGCCGCGGGTGTCACCGTTGACGCGAGCCGGTTGCCGGAGATGCGACAGCGGCTGACCGAGTGGGCCAACGCGCGCCTGGAGCCGTCGGACCTGTTGCCGCGTCTTCGTATTGATGCGCCACTCGGCCTGCGCGAGATCACCGGGGATGTGGTGGACGGCCTGCAGCGGATGGGGCCCTTCGGCATGGCCAATCCGAAGCCGGTGTTCCGGGCTGCGCCGGTCGAGCTG
>CAZLJG010000466.1:0-2180 GCA_964559545.1 uncultured Solibacteraceae bacterium
ATGGTGGCCGACGTGCTCGAGGGCCGTGGTTGGGACGTGCGCTTTCTCGGCACCAACGTGCCGACGCCAGGTGTCCTTGATGCGATCGAGGAGCACCGGGCCGATGTCGTCGGGATCTCGGCGACGATGCTGTCGAACGCGCCGGCCGTGCGGGAGTTGGCGCAGGCGATTCGCACGCGGTTCCCTGCGCCAGGTCCGAAACTCGTCGTCGGTGGCGCGTTGTTCCGGATGCAGCCTGCGCTTGCAGCCGAGGTTCAGGCCGATGGCGTCGCGACGGACCTGGCGAGCGCCATCACCGTGATGACGACGCTCGCCAGCGCCTCAAATCAAGACGCCGCTACGCGCCCTTGATCGGGACTTTGATCTCGACCGGCGCTGTCAGATCCGTCTTCAGCACCGCGCCGGGAGCGAGGGTGACTTCCTCGCCGGTGGTCGAGAGGACCACTGCGGTCCCGGCGCCGCCACCGACGACACCGCCGATGACCGCGCCCTTCTTGCCCCCGATGATGCCGCCGATGACCGCGCCGCCGACGGTGGGCACCGCGATCTTCGCCGCGTCATCCGTCTTGGTGGCGTTGGCCACAAAACTCTTGTCGGCATCGATGGTGTACGAGTCGTCGTGTCCTTCGACCTGAAGGGAACGGAATGTCAGCGCGAGGCTCGCGCGACCCTTCACCTTGCCTGAGGGCTCGGCCGCGGTGACGATGCCGCTCACGACCGAGCCGGCCGGCACGACTGTTACACCATCCACCGTCAGGCCTTCCGTCAGCGTGCCTGAGACTTCCTGGCCCACCTTCGCCGTCTTGGAGTCGGCGCCTGTGGTCAGCTTGACGGACAGGGTCGTGCCTGCGGGCACCGTGTATTCGCGAAACTTCGCAGCCGCCGGCAACGCGACCGGCGTCGCATCGTCCACCACCTGCGCCACGGCCACATCGGCGACCGGCACGGAGCGGACCGTGGAACCGACCGCGACCTTCACTGTCGTGGCATCACGCTCGGTGAGGCGGCCCTGAACGACACCGCCGTCCTGCCGGGTGAGGGCGACCTCGCTGCCCACCGGGACCTTCTCGAGGTCAGCTCCGTCCATTGAGCCCCCACACGCCACGGTGAGGAGCAGTCCGACGCCAATACAACCGAATGAGAGACGTGACATCTGACACCTTCCAGTTCGTTGAGTCCGCCGAAGCGGAGTTTGCGATACCCCCTTCAGTGCACGGCACGTGCCAAGCAGGCAGCGCCATTCAGACGAGGTTGAAGAGTGAAATCAGGAAGAAATTACACGAAGACGTCCGAAAAACGTCAATTTTTCGGGCGGTCGCGGAGGGTGATGAGCGTCTCGCCCGGACGAATCAGGCCAAGCTCCTGGCGGGCGACGGCCTCGAGCATGGCAGGGTCGCGGCGCAGGCGCTCGGCCTCGTTCATCAATCGGGCGTTTTCGGCGCGGAGGCGGTACAGGTTTTCTGCCGCTTTGGACTGCTCCTGGCGCGCTTGCAGCGTGGCCAGGTAGCCCTTTTCGCCGACCAGCGCGTTCACCATCAGGACCCCGGACACGATCCACAGGGCGTATCGGATCATGCGGCGCCGGCGCTCGCGCACCTCGGGACCCGACCGGGGACGCCGGCGATCACGCGGGCGCGCCGGGGCGGCCTGCGGGGTCTCGATGGGCGTGTCGGGCACGGGGCTGGGTGTACGCATAAACGCGCTGCAGTGTTGTACCAACATTTCGGCCGAAGTACAAGCACAAAATAGAACACATGACCGATGTGGTGATTGTCCTGACGACGGTGCCGGAGGATTTTGATGCGGACGCGCTGGCTGGCAGGCTCGTTGAATCCGGACTCGCCGCCTGTGTGGCCGTCGGGCCATCGCACCGGTCGACCTATCTCTGGCAAGGCGCGGTCGAGTCCGCCACCGAACGGCCCGTGACCATCAAGACAACCGTTGGGCGGGTGGCGGCGCTCGAGGCGGCGGTCAAAGACGCCCACCCATACGAGGTGCCCGAGCTTCTGGTCCTCGCGGTGACCGGTGGCGGGGCGGACTACCTCGCGTGGGTGCGCGCTACAACAGTCGAATCGCCATGAAGCCAGCGATGAGCAGCACGACGAACACGAGGGACAACACGTCAAAGTGCTTTTCGATCAGCGCACGGACCGGGGCCCCGTAAATGCGCAGAATAATCG
>CAZLJG010000467.1:0-2179 GCA_964559545.1 uncultured Solibacteraceae bacterium
AGGCGCTTCTTGACACCGTCGATGACCTGCTGAGCATTGGCTCCGGCGCGCGCCACGATGACGCCGCCCACCGCTTCCGACGTGCCGCTGACCAGAGCGCCAGTACGAAACGCGGAACCGAGCTCCACGTCGGCGACCTGTCGCACATAGACCGGCACGCCGCCTGATGCTTTGACGACCACCTGCGCGAGATCCTCGACGGACTCGATCAGGCCCACTCCACGAACGATCGTCCAGGCGCCGTTGGATTCGAGGACATTGCCGCCCACGTTGGCGTTGCTGGCCTGCACCGCCGCAATCACGTCACCCACCGACACGCCGTACCCCCGAAGCCGGTCGGGGTCGATGTTGACCTGATACTGACGCACGTGCCCACCGACCGAAGCGACTTCCGCCACGCCGGGCACCGCATTCAGCTGGTAGCGCACGAACCAGTCCTGCAGACTTCGAAGTTCAGTCAGACTGTGGCGATCGCTGTCGAGCGTGTACCAGAAGACGTGTCCCACACCTGTCGCATCAGGTCCGAGTACAGGCACCACCCCGGACGGCAACTGTGTGGCCACGAGACTCAATCGTTCCAGCACGCGCGTGCGCGCAAAGTACAGGTCCACGTCGTCTTCGAAGATCGCGTAGACCATCGAGAACCCGAACGCCGATTGCGACCGGACGACCCGAATCCCCGACAACCCCTGCAGGTTGGTGACAACCGGGTACGTCACCTGATCCTCGACCTCCTGCGCACTGTGGCCGGGCCAGTCGGTGAACACGATGACCTGATGGTCGGAAAGGTCGGGAATCGCGTCCACCGCTCCGGTGCGCATGGCCCAGTAGCCCCAGGCCCCGAGGCACACGTAGACGCCGATGACGACCCCGCGGTATTGCAGTGATTTGTCGAGCAGCCAATTGATCATTCGTCCCTCGCCCACGCCCAGGTGGAGCCCACGCAAATGGAACCCACGCAAATGGAGCCCAAGGGCTTCAGCCCTTGGGACACGCGTCAGCGAGTAGTCAGATCAGGAGGACGGAGGTGCGCTGCAGCAACGGGATCGACGGAAGCGGTGGATCACCGGTCACGGGCAGATCGGCAGGCACGGGAGGTTGTGCCCAGGTCACGAATGACGATGCCGGAGCGCTGAGGGGCATCGTGATGCCCGTGACGCGCACGGGTTGAGGTGGTGCCGGCGCATCAGGAGTGACCACGCAACAATCCGCCACGTCCGCAGCGCGAACAACTTCGGGGCAGCAGCCGTGACATTCCTCAGTCATCACAGCCCCGGCTGAGACGGACGTCGGCGCAAGTATGGCGACCATGAGCAGGCCCATCACGACCGGCCGAACAACCCGAAATCCCCGAAGTGGCATCACAACGTGCCGACTATTGCACAGCCCGTGCCACTTCGCAACATAGCGAAGCCCGAGCCGAATTCCTCGGACTGAGCCGTTTCGGTGGGGAATTTCGCACTCATGATTGGAGAGTAGGAAATGAAGAGACTGGCCGCTGTGCTGATCGTGACACTGATACCTGCCATTGCCGTGGCCCAGGAGACGCGGATGCCACGCGTGGAGTTTGCGGCCCACGTCTCCGAGCAGACGGGCCGGCAGCAGTCCGCAACCTGGTCGCCCCGCATCAGCTGGAACGTCACACCACTGAGCGCCATCGAGGCCACCGCGGACTTCGGGCCGCCGAACACCGACCCTTCCTGGGGCCGCCACACCTCTGCGCGGGCCTACAGCCTGCACCTTCGACAGTCGCTGCTCACTCGAGGGCGTTGGCAGTTCTTCGGTGTCTTCGGCGTCGGTAGCAGTGAAACGCACACCAAATTCCTGCGCCACGTCGTCACCGTCGGCGACTACAGCTGGGACATTCCGGAGCAGACGATCGAGGAAACAAGCGTCGCCGTTCACGTCGGCCCCGCGGCACAGGTGCAGGTCGCACCGTGGCTGTCGCTTCGAGCCGATGTGCGGCTGACGCTCAGCCACGCGAGCGGCATTCGGGGAATGATCGGCGCCGTGGTGCCGGTGGGCACGCTGCCGCCGAACCCGAAGTTCACGCAACGCGATCGGCTGGGTAATGGAATTCGCAACGGCGCCGTCACCGGCGCCATCAGTGGAGGGGCCCTGTACGCGTGGGGCGCGTTGGCCCTGTGCGACACCGACGACTGCGGACAGTTTGCGTTGA
>CAZLJG010000468.1:0-2169 GCA_964559545.1 uncultured Solibacteraceae bacterium
GGCTTGTCGCCATGGTTGCCCTTGTGACCGTGCCGTGGCTGGTCGTGGCCTGGCTGTACTTCGGAAATTCCGCGGGGTCCACATCCGAGGCTCCGGAGATGGCGCCCGTCGTGGAGACCCGAGGTGCCACGGGACCGTGGGGCCAGCTGATCAAGACGCCGATCGTCATCTCGCCGCCGCTGGAGTACGTGCCGGCCGACTGGGGCCGTAATGCCCCGGCGGAATGGATCTTTCCCGACGCCACGCCCGATGTGGTGACGGCGTTCCTCGCTTCTTCGGGATTTTCGCCCGAGCAGTTGGCGCAACTCGGTCCGCACACCCGTCGCGAACCGCAGGTGGCCGGCGTGATCATCAACCCACCGGCAGACCTGGTCCGCGCGCTCTCGCCGGACGTCCGGGCGCGGCTGTATACGCAGTTGTCGCGATCCACGCTGAACTTCGATCAGGCGCAGTCGTTCCGCTTCCGCGGCAAGACGCCGTCTGATTGGCTCGATGGCACCATGATGTCGGCGGACACGCGGCGTCTGGTTGAACCACTCATCTATTCGGATTCAAACTTCCTGCACTTTGCGGACATCGAGTCCATCCGCTCGCTGATCTCGTCCCCACTGGAACGGCAGTACCTGGCGAAAGGCCTGCTGCGAAACGCCACGGTGATGGTCCGGCTCTTCATCGAATCCCCCGCGGCGGTGGCCGGGCTCGCCAACTACTGGGGCACCGGGGGCCGACGCACCGACATTCGCCCCCTGCTGGAATCCCTGTCCGCAGCCAACGACAGCCGGTCAATCGACATCGTGCATCTCCTCCCCGCCTTCGCCCGCGACCATCTCTATCGGTTCCCGAAGATCAAGACGATGGATTTGACGCGGCCGCTGCTGGCAAACTGCCTCTGGAGTTCGCTGAACTTCTTCGAGGAGGATCCCGACGACCGCTACCTCGATGTGGCCTACGCCCTCAATGCCCTCCGGACCAACTACTACGTGGTCGAACACGGCTTCCAGTTAGGCGATATCGTGGCCCTGGTGGATGACGAGGGGGACCTGTTCCATGTGGCGGTCCACTTGGCGGACGGGCTGTTGTTCACCAAGAACGGCACATCGCCGGTGTCTCCCTGGACGATCATGACCCTGGACGAGCTGAAGGACTTTTATCAGCGCCGCGCCCAGAATCCACGGGTCATCTACCACCGGCTCAACGCGTACTAGTACACTACGGGCACTGGAGGCAGTGTGGCCAAGGTCCTGATCGTTGACGACGAACCCCGTGTGCGCGAGTTGATGCGCCGCCAGCTCGAACACTCCGGGCACGAGCTGTATGACGCCGAGGATGCGCAAGCCGCCCTGGACGCCATGGTGCAGGTGCCGTGTGACGTCATCTTCTGTGACATTCAGATGCCGGGCCGCGACGGCCTGTGGCTGACGGCCGAACTCCGCAAGTTGTATCCGATGTCCGCCGTCGTGCTCGCCACAGGCGTGAGCTCGGTGCCGCCGAAAGTCAGCATGCAGGCCGGCGTCCTCGCCTATCTGGTCAAACCCTTCACGCGGCAGGCGCTGCTGGCGTCACTCGAAACCGCGGTCAAGTGGGTGGACGACACAAAGGCCCACGGCCCGAAGGCCGAAGACCAGGGTGACAACGTCACTGACTGGCTCGACGAGCTGAAAGAGCTTTAGAACAGTCCGACCACGCGGCCGTTGGCATCGAGGTCGATGGCCTCAGCTGACGGCACCTTCGGCAACCCCGGCATCGTCATGATCTCGCCGCAGACCATCACGATGAACTCGGCGCCCGCGGCCAGACGCACTTCGCGGACGTTCACGACGTGCCCCGATGGGGCCCCGCGCAGACTCGCATCTGTCGCAAACGAATACTGCGTTTTCGCCACACACACCGGATAGTGACCGTAGCCGTCGTCCTGCAGGCGCTTGATCTGACCGCGCACTTTGGCGTCGGCGGAAATATCGGCGGCCCCGTAGATGGTCGTCGCGATGGTCTTCATCTTGTCCCAGAGCGACAGCGAATCCTCGTAGACGAACTTGAACCCCGACGCGCCCGCTTCAACGACGCCGACAACCGCTTTGGCGAGATTCTCCGCGCCGGCGCCGCCGTCTGCCCAGTGTGTCGCCAACACGACCGGAACGCCACTCTGCGCCATGATCGCCTCGAGTTTCG
>CAZLJG010000469.1:0-2143 GCA_964559545.1 uncultured Solibacteraceae bacterium
CGGACACGGCGTCCACCGCGGCGGAGGTGGCGTGATGCCGGACTTCCTGACGTCGATCTTCAGCGCACCCGCCGTCGCGCCGCAGATCACGGCGATGCGACTGGTGGCCGCGCTCATCCTGGGAGGCATCGTCGCGTGGATCTACCGCCAGACGCGCGACACGAGCGAGGCGACGGCCTCCTTCCCCGCAACCCTCGTCCTCCTGGCCGTGTTGATCGCCATGGTCACGCAGGTCATCGGTGACAACGTCGCGCGCGCGTTCAGCCTCGTCGGCGCACTCTCCATCGTGCGATTCCGCACCATCGTGCGCGACACACAGGACACGGCCTTTGTCATCTTCGCGGTCGCCGTCGGTATGGCGGTCGGCGCTGGAGCCCACTGGGTCGCCGCCATCGGCATCGTCGTTGTCGGCGCGGCCTGCTTCGTGATGCGCCCGGCCACGGTGGCCGCCAGTCCGGCGTTGCGATTCACGCTGACGCTACGCGTCGCCCTGGGGCTCGACCTGGACGAGGTGTTGGGTGGTGCGCTGGACGCGCATCTGCAGTCGCGGCACCTGCAGTCGATCGGCACCAATCGTCAGGGCACGTCGATCGACGTGGAATACGACGCGGCGCTAAAGCCTGAATGTTCGCCCGATGAACTCGTGAAAATCCTCTATCGCATTGACGGGGTGCACGCCGTGGAACTGCGCCGCCGCCCCGAACCGGAAGTCTGAAGAAGGAGCCTGTTATGACTCGCATTCGACTCGCACTCACCCTTCTCGCCGCGGCCGTTGCCGGCTCCGCCCCGTTTGCGCAAGGTCCACCGATGGGCCCAGGCATGGGCCAGGGCGGAGGACCCAATCAGCCTGCGCGGCAACTGGTTGATCAGTTTGATGCGGACAAGGACGGTCGCTTGAACACGGCGGAACGGAAGGCGGCGCGCGACTTTCTGGCGACGGCACCGGCGCAGGGACGCGGCGGTGGTGGTGGCGGACGGATGGGTGGACGCGGCGGCCGTGGCGGTGGTGCGGCAGGTCCGGCAGCGCCAGGCAAGGCCATCTCGCCTGCCGACGTAAAGCCCGCATCCTCACCGTTGTATGACGACAGCACACTGCGGACGCTGTTCTTCGCGTTTGAGAACAGCGACTGGGACGCGGAGTTGTCGGCGTTCAGCAACACGGATGTGGAGGTCCCGGCGACACTGGTCGTGGACGGGAAGACGTACAACAACGTCGGCGTCCACTACCGTGGGGCATCGTCATTGTTCGGCGTGCCGGCCGGTTTCAAGAAGTCGCTCAACGTGGCCATGGACTTTGTGGACCCGGCCCAGCATCTGCAGGGTTACAAGACGCTCAATCTCAACAACGCCAACGGCGATCCGTCGCTGATGCGCGCGGTGCTGTATGAACACATCTCGAGTCAGTACATTCCGACGCCGTCCGCCAACTTCATGCGCGTCGTCATCAATGGCGAGTATTGGGGCGTGTATACAAATGTCGCGCAGTTCAACAAGGACTTCCTCCGCGACCACTTCAAGACCGAGGAGGGCGTGCGCTGGAAGGTGCCGGGCAGCCCTGGCGGCCGTGGCGGCCTGGAATTCCTGGGTGAGGATGCGGACGCGTACAAGCGGCTTTATGAAATCAAGAACAAGGACAACGCCACGTCGTGGAAGGCGTTGATCAATCTCACCAAGGTGCTGAACACCACACCCGCTGAACAGCTTGAGGCAGCGCTCTCGCCTATTCTGAACATCGACGGCACGCTGAAATTCCTGGCGCTCGAAAACACCCTCGTCAACTCAGACGGGTACTGGACACGCGCCAGCGACTACAACATCTATCTCGATCCGTCGGGCCGCTTTCACATCATCCCGCACGACATCAACGAAGCGATGATGGCCGGGGGTCCCGGCGGCGGTGGACGCGGCGGCATGGGGCCGATGGGCCCGCCCCCCGGCGGAATGATGCCGCCGCCCCCAGGCGGGGGCATGATGCCACCGCCGCAAGGTGGGCCGGGTGGCCGCGGCGGCCGCGGCGGTGGTCCCGGCGGCGGAGGGGTCACATTGGATCCACTCGTGGCGGCCAACGACCCGAGCAAGCCACTGATTTCGAAGTTGCTGGCGGTGCCGGCGTTGCGCGCGAAGTATCTCGGCTACGTCCGCG
>CAZLJG010000470.1:0-2128 GCA_964559545.1 uncultured Solibacteraceae bacterium
TCGCCCGGCGACGAGGTTGACCATCCCGTAGTGCGGCAACTTCACCACACGTTTCCCGATGGCATACGTCAGCGGCGACACCCGATACACGATCACCATCGGCTTGCCATGCAGGGCCGTCTGCACGGTCGCGGTGCCGGATGCGGTGATCACCACATCCGCCGCGGCCAGCACGTCGTCGGCCGCATCGGAGAGAAGTCCGACTGGCACACCAGACGACCGGAGTGACTCAAGCGGCGCAAAGAGATGGTCGTCGAGCGATGGCGCCCGGGCGACGAGGAACTGCGCACCAGGCACGGAGGTCGCCACCTGTCGTGCGGCATCCGCGAGCACAGACATCAGCAACCCGACTTCATTCGGACGGGAACCTGGCAACAACGCCACCACAGGCTTCGACGGGTCGAGGCCTGCGGCGAGACAGGTCGCCTCACGCGACCGTTGCGGCACCGCGAGATCGATCAGGGGATGCCCGACGAAGGTGACCGGAATTCCAGCGTCCCGATAGATCGCTTCCTCAAACGGAAAGATCACCAGCATGCGGTCCACGTACTGCTTGATTGTCTTCAACCGGCCGGGCCGCCAGGCCCACAGTTGGGGACTGATGTAGTAGACGATCGGAATTCCGAGCGACTTCATCCGCGGCAGCAGCCGGAAGTTGAAGTCGGGAAAATCGATGGCGACAAACACGTCCGGCTGGCGCGTACGCGCGGCCTCGGTCAGGGTGCCGAGCATCGCCCACGACCGGCGCACCACCGACAGCGCTTCCGTGAGTCCCGTGACCGCGAAGCCGCGGTAGTCGCCGACGACATCGGCCCCGGCGTCCCGCAATTGCGCACCGCCGAAACCAAACACGTCCACGCGGCCGAGGCCGGCCGCTACCGCCTGCCGGTCGAGCGATCGGGTCAGGGCGCCGGCGTACAAATCGCCTGACGCCTCGCCGCACGAGAGCATTACCCGCGGGGCCACGGGTCAGTCACGCGCCGTCTTGCGGAGGTTCGCGGCACTCAGGTCGAGGTCAGACGCGGCGATGCGTTCGACGTTCTCGATGCCAATCGCCTTGAGCTGCGCGATGATCGTGGAGGCTTCGCCGACGAGCACGATCGACAGACGATCGGGAAACAGGAACTGCTTCGCGACTCGCTGCACATCCGCAGGCGAGATGCGGTCCACCTCTTCCCGATAGTTCTCCAGGTGTTCCAGCGGCAGACCGAAGAACAGCAGGTTGAGCACCTGCATGGCAATCGCCGACGGCGTCTCAATCGTCAGCGGAAAACTGCCGGACATGTAATCCTGCGCCCCACGAAGTTCGCGCGGGTCCACCAGCTCGCGCTGGAGGCGCTGGATTTCGCCGATGGTCAGGCGCAGTGCTTCCCCGGTGGCTTCCGACCGCGTGTCGGTCTCCGCAATGAAGCTGCCGCTGTATTTGAACGCCCGGAAGTTCGCCGACGCGCCGTACGTCAGGCCACGATCGCCGCGCAGAACGCCGAAGAGGCGATTCGCCCCTTCTCCACCAAGAATGCGCATCATCAGATCAACGGCCGTGTACTCCGCGTGTGTGCGGGCAATGCCCAACTGCCCCACCCGAATCTCGGTCTGCACCGCACCGGGGCGATCCACGACGACGACACGGCGTGTGGGCGGCGGAGGCTCGTCAAACGACACCGTCGGCACGTCACGACGCGCCCAGGAACCAAACGCCTTCTCGGCGGCGGCAAACGCTTCGTCCGCCGTCAGGTCACCGACGACAGCCAGCAGCGCATTGTTCGGCACAAACCACGTGCGATGAAACGCGACCAAATCGTCACGCGAGATCTGCTGAATCTGCTGGGGGGTTGTGGGCCCGGGCCGGCCATAGGGATGGAACCCGAAGACCAGCCGGTCAATCAACGCATTGGCGATGAAGTCGGGATCCTCGGCGCTGACCTGAAGGCCGGACATCGCCGAATCCTTCTGCCGCTGAATCTCCGCCGGCGAAAAGGCCGGACGCTGCACGAGATCCGACGCGAGCTCCAGTGCGAGCGCGACCTTGTCCTTGACGATGGCGCCACTGACAAAGGACACCTCGTTGCCGGCGCCCACGGAGATGAGGCCGCCGGCCGACTCGATGGTGTTGGCAATCTGTTCGGAC
>CAZLJG010000471.1:0-2123 GCA_964559545.1 uncultured Solibacteraceae bacterium
CGCAACCTGCGGCTCTTCGACTTCTTCGGTACCCCGGACTTCGCCACCGCCGCCTCCGACAAATGCGCCGACCCGTCCTCAAACCCCGCCGCGGGTTGCTCAGCCGCCAGTGACACCGCCGCCTGCCGGTGCCACGCCGCCACCTGCGGTGTTGAGCACGACGGCCAACACCGCGGACTTTGAGCGCCGCATTCGCGAACAGCTGCGCAGGGCCGAGGCCGATCTCTCACAGGTCAACCGCCAGTCACTGGGATCGAACGCGAAGGCGCAATACGACGCCGCCCGCGGGTTCATTCGTCAATGTGAAGAGGCGCTGAAGGTGCGTAATCTGGTGTTCGCGGGCCAGCTCGCGGACAAGGCCGCCACGATGGCTGAGTTACTCAGGCGCTGACGGCAGCGCGACCGTAAATGTCGTGCCCTTACCAGGCACCGACTGCACGTCGATGTCGCCGTCGTGCAGGGTGATGGTGCGATACACGAGCGCGAGGCCGATGCCGGATCCTTCCGGCTTGGTCGTGAAGTACAGATTAAAAATCTTGCCCAGATTCTCGGGCGTGATGCCCGTGCCGGTGTCCTCGACCAACAGTTCGACATAACCGCGCCGGGTCCCGGATCGCCGGGCAGCCAGCCGCAGTCGTCCGCCGTTCGGCATGGCGTGACACGCGTTGATCGCGAGGTTCAGGAACGCCTGATGGAGCAGCCCGCGGTCGCCGGCAATGTCCGGCACGCCGGCCTGTACATCGACCTGTACCTGGACGCCGGTTTTTCCCGATTCAGCGTTGACCACCGGCAGCAGATCCTCGAACAGTGCCGCCGGCGCAATCGCCTCCACCGTCAGGTCCTCCTGTTTGGTGAACGACAGGAAGCCCTGCACCACCTCATCCAGTCGGCGCATTTGATCGTTGAGCACCCGGACGTGGTCGGCGGTGCCGGGCACGTCGGTCGTCTGCATCCGCAACAACTCAAGATGGATCCGCATGGCGTTGAGCGGATTCTTCACTTCGTGCGCGATCCCCGACGAGACGCGGCCCAGCGCGGCGAGTCGCCGCGACATGGCCGCGCGCGACACCTCACCGTCAGCGTGTTCCTTCGCCAGGCGATCACGCACGGCATTAAACGACTCACCCAAATCGCCGAACTCGTCGCGCAGCGGCAGGTCCAGTGTGACGTTGGTGTCGCCCTGGCCGAGTCGCGCGAGTCCGGCTCGCAACACCAGAATCGGACGCAACACCCACTGGGCCAGTACCGTGGCCAATAGGACGGCCCCCAGCATCAGTGCCAGCGTGGTCACCAGTGCGGGGCGAAGAGCCTTGTCCAACTCCGACCGCATCAGCAGCGTGGACACGGCGACTCGAATGGCGCCGAACTCCTGCACGCCTGAGCCGGCATCCAGCATCAGCGGGATGCGGACTTCGCGCGTCAAGCCGCCGGGGGTGGTGATGGCGCGCGACTGTTCCCAGGCGCTCGCATCGATCAGCGACGCCAAATCCACGACCGGTGCCAGGCGCAGATTGATGCGTGACGGGTCGTTATGCGCGATCACCACGCCATCCTTGTCCACGACCGCGGCGTACATCACGTGTGGCGAGTAGGCCGATAACTCGAGCATCGTGCGGAGCCCCGCGTCAGTGCGAATCGCGGTGCTGAGGTCGCCGCCGTCGAGTGTCAGTTGGGCAATGCGTTGATACACCCCGTTGGCGATCAGCTCGGCACGCACACGTGTGTCATGGATGAACACGCGTGCCAGCGACAGCATGTAGTAGCCGCCGAGAAACGCCACCACGGCAAATACGATGGCGGTGACGCCGGCGACCTGTTTCGTGCGGACCGAGATGCGCAACTACTCGTCCGCCTTCTTGACGTCGCGCGCGAGTTTGTTGTGCAGCGTCTTGAGACTGATGCCCAACATTGCCGCGGCCTTCGTCTTGTTCCCGCCGGTGTGCTCCAGCGTTATGGCAATCAGCTGCCGTTCGGCGTCGTCGACGGTCAAGCCCGGATAGAGGGTGCTGGGTGCTGGGTGCTCGGTGATCGGTGCGGTGCTGGGTGCTGGGTGCTGGGTGCTGGGTGCCTGGTGCCTGGTGCTTGGTGCGGTCGCCAGGCCGGCGAGGTCGGCGACGCCGATC
>CAZLJG010000472.1:0-2118 GCA_964559545.1 uncultured Solibacteraceae bacterium
AGGCCACGTTCTTCCGCGCCATGCCACACAAACAAGGCCGACCGGCGTCCTGGCGACGCCACAAACGCGCGGCCGATAGCCAGGAGCGCGACGGACGTCGTCGCGTTGTCGTCGGCGCCGTTCCAGATCGCATCGCCGTTGACCGGGTAACGTTCGCCGTCGTGATCCTGGTGCGCGCTGAAGAGCACGTGCTGGCCCGCGAGTGCCGGATCCCGGCCGGGCACCTTGGCGACGATGTTCACCGACGGGTAGGTGAAGGTGTCGGTGAAGAGTGCGATGTCCACCCGCGCGTCGGGGGCGAGTGTGCCGACGGCGGATTCGCGCACATAGAGCAGCGGTACTCCACGAGTGGGCGTGCGGGGCGCGGATGTGCCTTCGGGATCGAGCGCGTACGTGCCGCGCGCAAAAGGAAAGGCCACACGGTTCCACTGGTCGGCGTGTTCGTCGCCGACAAGTACGATGATTGCAGCAGGTTCACGAGGGGAGACGGTGCGCTGCAACGCGCGAGCCCAACTGCGCAGCGCGTTGGCCGCGGGGGGCGCAGGCGTGGCCGGGTCTGCCACGGTCGGCACATACCGCACCACGAGGGCTCGGCCTTTGGTCTCTGCCGTCGGCGCGGCCGGTGGCGTCGCAATGACGACTGACGCCTCCACCATCGCGAGCACCGGGGCGTCGGGCACGACGTCGCGGCCCATGCGCAGTGCTGTGGAGCCGATGCTCACCGTACTGCCGGGGGAGGTGCGGAAGCGTTCGAGTGGGAAGAACTGAAAGTAGGTGCCGTTGTCGCCGGCCGGCAACATCCCGATGGCGCGCGCTTGTTCCGCCAGCCACACGGACGCGGCCATCTCGTCGAGTGTGCCACCCTCGCGGCCGCGCATTGCGTCGCCCGCGAGGGTGAACAAGTCCGCTTTGATATCGGCTTCGCGGATTCTGTTGATCGGGTCAGCAGGCGTCTGCGCCTGCACCCCGACCGCCATCACCACAGCCGCGCCCACAAAGACTCGTCGGAGGGTCCTCATGAGCCGGAATCATACGCTTACCGAGGCCTAAAGGTGACGTTGACCTTCATGCCGACGGCGACCGGCTGTCCGTTGAGCAGGGTCGGCGTGAAGCGCCACTGACGCATCGCGTTCATCGCAATGCTGGCCAGATCGCCGGGCGCGGCGTTCCCCGCATCGTCGTCCAGCATCACATCCGTGATTTCGCCGGTCTCGTCAATGGTGCCCTTCAGATTCACGACGATGTCGCGCGTGACCACGCCGGCGGGGCAGATGGGGCGCACATCCTTGATCTTCTTGGGTTCGCGAATTTGACCACCAACGCGGATTGGGGTGACCTGGTTCTGCCGGGCTTCCAGCACGGGGAAGAGTAAGCCCATCAGCGAGAAGCCTTCGGGTTCACACGCCACGGTGATGGTTTCTGACAATGTGCCGAGTCCCATGGTGAAACGTGGGGTCAACGCATCTCCAGGTGCCAGCGTGAAGGTGGCGGCGATCGTCGCGAACCCCGGCATTGTGCCGGTGAGGGAGTAATCCCCCGCGGGCAGATCGCGGAACGCGAATCGTCCGGCGGGATCGGTGATGGCTGTGGACGCCTGACTCGTCTGCTTGTCGGTCAGCGTCATCCTCGTCCCCGGCAACGTGCCGCCGCTCTGGTCGACCACCTGGCCCGCGATTGAACCGGCCTGAAGAGGAGCGACCGGGCTGACGGGCGCAGGCCGCGGAGTCGGCGTTGGCGTGGCTTCCGGTGTCGGAGTTGTTGGCGGAGTGACGACGGAGACGGGCGCAGCCGGACTCGGCGCCACCTGCGGCTCAGGAATAACGATCACAGCCGGGGCGAGTCCCGCCGCGGCGAGCGGAAGGCTCAGGCAGAGGGCCGCGAGTGCGGCGGCAGCCCACCCCCGGCGGGTCAGCGGCGTGCGATTTGTCGTGGTCTGCAACATGGCGACGATTCTCCTCTCGAGGGTGGACGGGTGAGCGATGGCGGGTGCGGCGGCCATCGCGATGTGACGGCCTGACAGATGTTTTGCGACGTCGAGCAGGTGTGCGGCGTAGTCGGTGGGAGCGATGCCGCCGCCCAATACGTGGTCGTCGCACGCGTATTCACTTTCCTGGCGGA
>CAZLJG010000473.1:0-2117 GCA_964559545.1 uncultured Solibacteraceae bacterium
CTTCAATTGTAACGGCGGGGACAGACAACTAATTCCGTATTCGGCGAGATCCCCCGGCGCGATCCGGGCGGCTTCCTCAGCCGCCGCTAAGAAACTGCCTGCGTACGGCGCGTTGAGCCTCAAGCAGGGACCCGGGACACCGCTGGTGGGTTGCATTTCCGCAGCGCCGGACGACTGCGGCGGAAATGCCTTCCCGAATTTCGCGACGGCTGAGAGTTTCTCATTCTGCGCACCGAAGTGCGGCAGAAATCACAGCGGCACGCCGGACGGATCCCCAGTGCGCCTCGGTGTTGCGGTCGCCGACATCGCAGCCGGGATGTTCGCATTCCAGGGCTTGTTGCTTGCCCTCATCGCGCGCGGCGCCACCGGGCGCGGCCAACACGTGGACATCGCGTTGCTCGACGCCGTCACGTCGCTGCTCACCTATCAGGCCGGCCGCTACTTTGCGACGGGCGAGTCCCCGGTGCGGCTCGGCAACCGTCACGCCACGATCGTGCCGTACAACACCTTCGACACCGCAGAAGGTGTGCTCGTGTTGGCGGTGGGCAACGACGATCAGTTCCAGCGCTTCTGCCGCGTTGCGGAACTCACAGAGGTCGCGGCCGACTCACGTTTCACAACCAACGCGGGCCGAGTCGAACACCACGACGCACTCCAGCCAATCGTCGCCGGCGCGCTCAGCACTCGGTCCGCGACCGACTGGGTCTCGAGACTCAACGATGCCGGCGTCCCGTGTGGCGCCGTCCGCTCGATTGGCGAGGCGCTGACCGATCCCCAGACCATCGCCCGAGCCATGGTGGAAACCGTCGCCCACCCCACCATCGGCCCACTCCCGGTGCTGGGCGTGCCCGTGAAACTCTCGGAAACACCGGGCGCCGTCCGGTCCGCCCCGCCGCGCCTGGGCGAACACACCCGGCATGTCCTTCACAGAGACCTGGGGCTGGATAACGCCCGAATCGACGCCATGGCCGAGACCGGGGCCATCCGGGTCCCGCGGCCGTAGTACGATCGTCGGCATGGAAGTCGCAGAACTCCGTCGCCAGCTCCTCCGCGAGATCGAACAGGCTCGTGCCGAGGCCGTTGAGCGACGTCAGGGATCGGACGCCGCACACGCCGCGTACGCCCACTTCATTGTTGAAACCGCCGGCCCGCTCGTCCGCCAGACCGTCAGTGTGCTGCGCGCCGAGGGCCTGCCCTTTCAGGCGCAGACCCCAGCCGGGTCGGCCCGCATTGCCTCGGAAAAATCCGCGGACGACTTCGTCGAGTTTGTCCTCGACACGTCTGTGCGGCCGCCGCGCGTGCTTGGCCGTGTGAGCGTCGCCATCAACCGCCAGAACGTGCACGTCGAAGAGCGCCCGATCGCCGAAGGTACCGCGATTGGCAAACTCAACGAGACGGATCTGCTCCCGTTCCTGGTGCCGGCCGTCGCCCGACTGGCCGCACGCTGAGGCTCGACGCGACATGTTGCCGTCGCAGACCGTCGAAAACTATCTCAAGACGATCCACCTGACCGAGGCGGCCAACCGAGCCCACGCGCAGGTGCCGTCCGGCGAGCGCGCGCTTGTCCCCATGGGACAACTCGCGTCCGCGCTCGGCGTCGTGCCCGGCACGGCGACGACGATGGTGAAGACACTGGCGGAGTCTGGCCTCGTGCACTACGAGCCGTACATGGGTGTGCGGCTGACCGATGCCGGCGAAAAACTCGCGTCGCTCGTGTTGCGCCGCCATCGGCTGATCGAATTGTTTCTCGTGAAGGTGCTCGGCATGAGCTGGGCCGAGGTGCACGACGAAGCCGAGCGCCTTGAACATGCGGTGTCCGAGCAACTCATCGACCGCATCGACGAGATGCTCGGCCGGCCCGAGTCCGACCCTCACGGCGATCCCATCCCCACCGCGGAAGGCACCATCTCGCATCCCGAGTACGTCGACCTGCTGTCCGCCCCCTTGAACACTCCGCTGACCGTCGTCCGCGTCATCGATCAGGGATCGGATTTCCTGCGGTTCATTGAGGAACGCCACCTGATGCCGGGCAGCATCGTGACCATCGAATCACGTGATGACATGGCGGATTCCGTTCTCCTGCGCATGGACACCGGCGACGCCGTGACCATCGGGAC
>CAZLJG010000474.1:0-2110 GCA_964559545.1 uncultured Solibacteraceae bacterium
GGCGTGCCGGCGTTTGTGAATCAGACGTCCACGTTTGATCTGGACCGCGTGTTGACCGACGCCGTGCGCCGGGAGTTCGCCGGTCGCGGCCGGTACACCGTGCAACCGGATGCCACCAATGTGGACGCCGTGTTGACCGGCACGATCACGAGCGTCCGTCTTGATACCACCGCGTTTACGACCGGCAGCCAGGCGTCGCGCGTGGCGCTGGTGGTCACGGCGTCGTTTGAGTTCAAGGATCTGCGCGAGAACAAAGTGCTGTGGTCAAACGCGGCCCTGCAGTATCGCGAGGAGTACGACGTCTCGACGACCACCGGGACCGATGTCGCGGCCTTCTTCGGGCAGAACACCAACGCCATGCAGCGCCTGTCGCAGAACTTCTCACGGTCGGTGGTGACGTCCATCCTCGAAGCCTTTTAGGCAGGACCGTGCCGAACCTCGATATCGACGCGCTCCGCACCCACATCAAAAAACGCGAACTGCAACGCGTGTATCTGTTTGTCGGCGAGGACATCAAACTCGCGGGCCGGATGGTGGATGGGATCGAAGGCACCGTGGACGAGGCCGATCGGCCGTTCGCAGTGGACCGCGTCTACGCCGGTGAGCCGGGCGGTTTCCCCGTGGACATCGCAGCCTCCTGCCGCAGTCTGCCCATGCTCGGCGACCGCCGCCTCGTCATCGTCATGCGCGCCGAAAAGCTGCTCAAGCCAAAGCGCGCAGGGAAGTCGTCCGACGAGGACGAGGAGGAAGCGGACGATCCCAGCGACGCCGATTCCGCCGCGAGTGACATGACGCCGCTTGAGGACTATCTCGCGGCACCTTCCGACTTTGCGACGCTGGTGTTTGTCGCCACTGAGATCGACCGCGGGCGCCGCTTCACCAAGCAGCTGGTTGCCAAGGGGCTGGTCGTCGAGTTCGGTGGCATCCGGGCCGAAGGGGCTCGGGGCGCGCCGAACGCGTCGGACATTGCCGCAGCTCAGGCAGAGGCCGCCAGGTTCGTCCAAACCGAGATGACCCGCGAAGGGCGGACCATTGAGCCCGGAGCGGTGAAGATTCTCGCCGCCCGCTCGGGTGGCGACATTTCGAAGCTCCGTGGCGATCTCGAGCGCCTGTTGCTCCTCACCCAGGGGGCTCCAACGATCACCGTCGCCGACGCCGATGAAGTCGCGACCGGCGGCGCGCAGCTCGACGACTGGGGCCTGACCAACGCGATTGGCGACGGGGACGCGGCGAAGGCGCTTCGTGAAGTTGCGCTCAGGTTCGACCGCGGCGACTCGCCGCATCAGATGCTCGGCCAGCTCCGCTGGTGGGTGTCGAATCGGCTGGTCGAGTCTGCCCCCGACCGCGTGAAGGCTGCGCTTGATGCGCTGCTCCGCACGGACCTCGCCCTCAAGAGTTCCGGCGGGGAAGACCGGGTCCTGATGGAGCGGCTCATCGTGGAACTCACCGGCCGCGCCATTCCGAAGCGCTCCTTTGGCGGGGGCTACGGACGCCGCTGATGCTGCGATGGCTGTGTGCGGGGGTCGTGGCAACCGGCACCGTGCTCGCCGCGCAGGCCCCGCAGTTTCGCGCGTCAGCCGATCTCATCGTCATCGACACCACGGTGGTCGGTCGGGATGGCACTCCGGTCGCAGACCTGCGGCCGGAAGACTTCACCGTCACGATTGATGGCCGTCGAAGGCCGGTGCTGTCGGCTGAGTTTGTGAGACTCTCGACATCCTCCGTGCCTGGCGCAGCTGGCGTCGCGCCGCCGGCCGGCGGCGATGCGCCCGCGCAGCCGGCGCCGTCACCGGGCCGGCTGATTGTGATCGCGGTCGACGAACACAGTGTTCCCGTCGCCGCTCAAGCGTCCGCACGAGAAGCCGTCATGCGCATCGTTGATCGCGCGGAGCCTGGCGACCAGCTCGCGCTGGTGGCGATGCCCGGGCCGCTGACTGTTGGGCCGACCTTGGATCGTGCCGTGATTCGCAACGCGATTAAATCCATCGGTGGGCGGCGGGTCGATGCGCCGCGCTCGAGATTCAACATCAGCGGGTCTGAGGCCGCCATTCTCAAAGGCCGATCGAGCATTGATGTCAGCGAGATCATCGGCCGTGAGTGCCGCATGGAC
>CAZLJG010000475.1:0-2104 GCA_964559545.1 uncultured Solibacteraceae bacterium
GCAGTTCAACAGCGCCGCAGCTCCCATTGGCGCTGATCCCGTCGTCATCCTGTCGCATCGCCTCTGGAGGCAGTCCTTCGGCGCTGACCCAGCTGTTGTGGGGCAATCAGTCACGTTGGAACGTCGGCAGTTCCGCGTGGTGGGTGTCATGCCCAGCGGCTTTGTGATGCCTGATGCCGGTGTCGACCTGTGGATTCCCTGGGATGTGTCGGGAGACCGACCACGCGACCAGCGCTACCTGAGCGGCATTGCGCGACTGCGTCCTGACGTGTCTCTTGAGGAGGCGACAGCTGACCTGCACGCAGTCTCGAAACAACTGGCGACCGAGCATCCCGAGGCCAACAAGGGATGGACTCATGAACTGACACCACTGCACACGAGCACGGTCGGCGACACTGCGTCGATGTTGTGGTTGTTGTTTGGGTCCGTGGGACTGGTGTTGCTCATTGCGTGTGGCAACGTCGCGCTGCTTGCGATCATCCGTGGCCTCGATCGGTCGGATGAATCCAAGGTGCGGCTCGCGCTTGGCGCGTCGCGTGCCGCCCTCGTGCGCGGCTTCATGATGCAGTCGGGCTTGATTGCGCTTTTTGGCGGCGTGCTGGGGGTGGGGCTTGCGAGCGGCGCGCTCCGCGTGTTGCCGCTGCTCGCGCCTGACCTGCCGCGGCTTGGTGAAGTGGAACTGGACCAAACTGCCTTGTGGTTTGCAGTCATTGTCACGGGGCTGTCGGCGATGCTCTCGGGACTACCGCAGGCATGGGAAGGGTCACGAGTGACGCTCGCGTCCGGGTGGCGTTCAACCGGAAGTCGATCGAGCCACCGCGTGCGAGATGTGCTGGTCGCCGGACAGGTGGCGGTTGCGGTGGTGCTGCTCGCCGGCTCCGGCCTGCTCGTGCGCAGTTACATGAATCTCGCATCGGCAGACTCCGGGATTGATCCACGCGGCGTGTTGGTGGCGCCGGTCTTTCTCGACAGTCAGGCGTACAACACAGGCGCAAAATCCCGCGAGTACTACCGGTCGTTGTTTGAGCGCCTCAGAGCGCTTCCTGGTGTCGAGGCTGTGGGCGGTGCCACGACCGTGCCGGGAAGTCCGCTCGGGCCGGACTTTGAGCGACCGGTGTGGCCTGACGGCCACGCACCTGACGATGCGTCCCGCAAGTCGGCGTCGGTGCGCATGATCACACCAGGACTGTTGGACGTGCTGCAGGTGCCGGTGGTGGAAGGTCGTGCTTTTGACGACCGGGATGCGCCAACAGCGCCGCTGGTCGTCATGGTGAATGCCACGCTCGCCGCGCAGTTGTGGCCCGGGGAATCCGCCGTCGGCAAGAAGGTCGTCGTCGACTACAGCTCCGCCGGAACGTATCCATACGAAGTCGTGGGCGTAGCGGATGACTTCCGGTTCAAAGGACCTCGGAGCATAGTGCGACCAGAGGTGTACTTTCCGCACGCGCAGCGGTCGTATCTCATCATGCACGTCACGCTCAGAACCGCGGGCGATCCACTCGCGTTGGTGCCGAGTGTGCGCGAGGCGATGAAGGCCGTTGACCCGCAGAAGCCGGCGCAGAGTTTCCGCACCCTCGATGAACTGCTGGGATCCACCTACACGCGTGACCGGCAGGTCATGGCGACGTTATCGATTTTTGCGGCAACCGCCACATTCCTCGCGATGCTCGGGGTGTATGGCGCGTTGGCGCAGCGGGTGCGCGAACGCTCACGCGAAATCGGCATTCGCATCGCACTCGGAGCCGACACAAGACGTGTCGCGTCATGGGTCGGCGCGTCAGCCGTCCGACTGCTCGCGATCGGCCTGACCACGGGGCTCGCCGCTGGCTGGGTGTTGTCAGGCTCTCTCCGCAGCCTGCTCTATGGCGTCGCGACCACCGACCTCGTCACCGCAGCGTCAGTCGTGTTGCTGCTCTTGGTCGTGGGAAGCGTGGCCGCACTGGTGCCAGCCTGGCGCGCTTCCCGCATCGACCCGGTGACGATGTTGCGACGACCGTGAGGGACCTCAGTCCATTCGCAAGGCAACCGTTGGCTCGACGCTGAGGGCCCGGCGCGTGGGGACGATGCACGCGAGCAGGCACACGCCAAGCATCACGACGCCGTA
>CAZLJG010000476.1:0-2100 GCA_964559545.1 uncultured Solibacteraceae bacterium
ATACACATCGAGATACACGCCGTCCGGGGGATTCGGCGCGGTGAAGTAGGACGACCCGAACGCGTTGCGCCCGCGGTCAAAACGCGTCAACTGGAACGCAGGCCGTGGTGTGAAGAGTGTGCCGGGGCCGGCCACAGCCTCCGGCGTCAGACCTCGCAGCCCTGCGAGTGAGTCGAGCACCCAGAACCCGCGCCCGTGTGTGCCGATGACGAGGTCGCCTTCGCGTGGATGAATGACCATGTCGTGCACGGCATTCGTCGGCAGATTCAGCCGCAGTGAGAACCATCGTGCGCCTCCGTCGAGTGTCGCGTGGATGCCAAACTGGGTCCCCGCAAACAACAGGCGGGGATTGACGGGGTCCTCAACGAGCGACAAGACGGGCTGCCCGGCAGGGAGATTTGTTTCAATCCGCGTCCACGTGCGCCCATGGTCGGTGCTCTTCGCCACCATCGGGCGGAAGTCATCGTCTTCATGCGCCGATGCGGCCGCGTAGAGTGTGCCGTCATCATGCGCCGAGTGGAAGACGCGCCGGATCTGCGCGCGCTCAGGCACACCAGGGATCGGCGCCGCCTGTCGCCACGTGGTGCCGCCATCCTCGGTGATCTGGATCAGCCCGTCGTCTGTCCCGACTGCGAGCCAGCCTCGACGCCGTGGGGACTCGTCGATCCACAACAACGTCCCATAGGGCGAGATGAGGTACTGCGGATCGATGGCAATCTGGCGCGTGAGGTCGGGACTGACGACATCCCAGGTGGCTCCGCGGTCCCGTGTGCGGAACAGGAACTGGCCGCCGTAATAAAACGTGTTCGGATCGTGCGGCGACAGCCGCATCGGCGAGTTCCAGTTCCAGCGATACGTCTGTCCCTGGGGCGGCTGTGGCGTAATGCGCCGGCGCTGTCCCGTGAACGGATTGAACTGCACGAGCGCCCCGTACTGCGCCTCTGTGTAGACCACGGACGGATCGGTGGGATCGATCTGGAGCGCGAACCCGTCCCCGCCGGTCGTCACGTACCAGTCGTCGTTGACGATGCCGTCGGTGTTGCGGGTGGCGGATGGTCCACAGAGCGAATTGTTGTCCTGTGTGCCTCCGCAGATGTAATAAAAGGGCTCGCGCATGTCCACGGCGACCGCGTAGAACTGTGTTGCCGCCATCTGTGGATGGAAGAGCCAGGTCGCGCCGCGGTCACGCGTTTGATAGATGCCACCGTCGTTACCGAGCCACTGATGGTTCGAGTCTGCGGGATTAATCCACAGCGCGTGATGGTCGACGTGCACGCTGCGGCCTGGAATGTTCGTCGTGAACGTCGTGCCCCCGTCGTTGGAGATCGCCATCTGCGTCTGCAGCACGTACACGCGCTCAGGGTCGGTCGGGTCACACCGCACCTGACCGTAGTACATGGATGACGCTGACATCGTGTTACGGCGGGTCCAGGTTGCGCCGGCGTCAATCGATCGATACACGCCGCCGTCGGCACCTTCGACCACGGCATACAGCGTCGTTGGCCGCGAGCGGCACACGTCCACGCCCGGGCGTCCGGTGGGCGTCGCCGGCATGCCGGCCGTCAATTTGCTCCACGTCTCGCCACCATCGGTGGACTTGAAGAGTCCGCTCTGGGCGCCGACGTTGACGTAACTCCAGTCGCGACGTTGTCGATGCCAGGCGGCGGCATACAGCGTGTTGGGCTGCGCCGGATCCATCACCACGTCCACGACGCCGGCGTTGTCACCGGCCGACAACGTCTTGCGCCATGTGGCGCCGCCGTCGCTGGTCTTGTAGAGGCCGCGGACGGCGTTTTTCTGCGGGTTGTCCTGCCACATCGATCCGAGGACCGTGGCAAACACCACGTTTGGGTTCGTCGGGTGAACCACAACGCGCCCCATGTGCTGCGCGTCGGTGAGGCCCATCTGGCGCCACGTCCGGCCTGCATCGGTGCTCTTGTAGATGCCCGAGCCCCACGAAGAGCTTCTCAAATTACGCATGTTCGGCTCACCGGTCGCGACCCAGACGATATCGGGGTTGGACTGCGAGACGGCGATGCCGCCCAAGGCGATAGAGGCTTCGTGCTGGAACAGCGGCTCCCACGTCGTGCCGGCGTTCAC
>CAZLJG010000477.1:0-1442 GCA_964559545.1 uncultured Solibacteraceae bacterium
GCCTCGGCGGCGAGCGGCGCGATCATCGAGGACTTGCCGGCCGTGTCGCTGATTTCGAGGTCGAGCTGGCCGCCGTCAGTGTGGGTGTAGCTGACGGTCACCACACTCGCCAGTTCCGGCACGTCGATCGTTTGAGTCCCAATGGCGCCACGCGTCCAGCCGTCCAGGGTCGGCACGACGGCCTGAAGCGCGTCCGGGGTCATCAGCGCATTCGGGTCCTCAGCCTTCCCGCAGGCCACGGCGAGGCAGACGCAGAGGACGAGGCTACTTCGCGACATAGGTCTTCCGTGCGCGGACTTTGAGGCCTGGCTTCGTGACTCTGACCTCGAGCTTGTGTTCCTTGCCGTCGAGCGCCGCAGGAGCGAAGCCGATCAGATACTGGCTGTGCAGCTCCTGCACGACTCGTGAGAAGGTCGTGTTGAGGTCGGCGGTCTTCTTAAGCTCGAAGAACCCACCACCGGTTTCCGTAGCCATCTTGCGGAACGACCCGCCCGGGCGCGTGGTCGTCCACCGCTCGCCGTTGAAGAAGGTCGATTCGATGCCGATGGCGTACACCATCACGTCGTCACGCTGGGCGCGGTCGAGCACTTCACCATTGCCCTTCGAGGAGCCCCAGTCTTCACCGTCGGTCAGCGCCACGACGACGCGACGGCCGGTGGCTTCATTGAGGTGATCGAGAGCGGCATCCACCGCATCCCACAGCCGGGTTTCATTGCCGTACTGCATCTCGGTCCGGATGTATCGCACGAGACCGTCGCGATCGGACGAGAGGCCCGGGCTGAATCGGACCTTCGAGTTGAAGAACCCGACGGCGGCGGTGTCCTGTGGCAGCATGCGGATGACGAACTGTGCGGCGGCATCCTGCACGAACTCGATGTTCAGCGTCATGCTCGCGCTGGTGTCGAGTGCGAGCACAGCCGAGAACGGCACGATCTCGTCGTCAAAGATCGTGATGGGTTGTTTCTTGCCGTTGTCGTAGATCTCGAAGTCGGCCTGCGTCAGTTCCGGCACCAGGCGTCCATCGGCGTCGGTGACGGTGGCGTAGACCGGCACCGTCCGCGTGCCCGACTTGAACATGGCCTGCTGTTGCGCAAGGGCGGTGGCGGTCACCGCTGCTGCGAGAAGGAACGCCGTGGTGGTCAGTCGTCTCATTTGGCCACGTAACTCTTTCTGGCGCGCGTGGTCAGTCCGGGGCGGGTGGCGCGCACCTCAAGTGTATGCACTTTGCCGTCGAGCGTCTGCGGGGAAAATCCAAGCACGTACTGGCTGTGCAGCTCCTGGGCGACCCGGGTGAACGTGGCGTTGAGTTCGTCTATCGGAACGACGAAGAGCGCTCGCGATTCTCGATTGTGGAATCGATGGGCGGTGGCATCGGCCTGCTCGATTACGATCGAGATGGCTGGCTCGACATCCTTGCCGCCGGGGGAGGCGCTTATGCCCAC
>CAZLJG010000477.1:1452-2100 GCA_964559545.1 uncultured Solibacteraceae bacterium
AAAATAGCCGCCGCCGGTTTCGTCGGCCACCCGGCGCAGGCCCTTGTCGGGCTGGGTCACGCCCTGACCTCGCATCCGTGAGCGGAGCCCGATGGCGTAGATCATGAATTCTTCGCCTTGGGCACGATTCAACACATGTTTCTGGCTGCGGTCGCTGTGGTTGTCGGCGCCATCGGTAAACGCGAGCACCACCCGGCGCCCGTCCACGGTGGCGAGGGCATCCATGCTGCGATCGATCGCGTCCCAGAGGGCCGTGGGATTGCCGAACTGCAGATCCTCTCGCAGCGCCCGCATGAGTTCGTCGCGGTCGCCGGTGAAGGCAGCGGGCGCAATGCGGATCTTGTTCCGGTCGCTGAAGCTGCCGACGCGCGCCCGATCCTCGGGCAACAACCGGATGACAAACTGCGTCGCCGCCTGTTTCAACAGGTCCAGGTGCATCGTCATGCTGCCTGACGTGTCGAGCATGACCACCACGGAGATGGGCTGGATGGCGTTCTCGAAGAGCGTGAGGTCCTGCTTCCGGCCGTTGTCGTAGACCTCGAAGTCGCCCCGCTCCAGGTCAGGCACGAGCCGCCCGTTTGCATCGGTCACGGTGGCATAGATCGGCACCGTGCGCGTGGCCGAGCGGAACGTGGCCTGTTGCGCCGC
>CAZLJG010000478.1:0-2092 GCA_964559545.1 uncultured Solibacteraceae bacterium
GACACGTTTGCGGGACGAGTCGGAGCAGTTGGCCGCACAGGCCGTGGCGCTCCACGCCGAAGTGCTTGGCTAGCGGACGGTGTTGAGCAGGCGCTCCCACCGGAGCCCTGCGTCGAACGAGAAGTAGATGAAGAGGGCCCGGCCTTTGACGTACGTGGCCGGCAGGAAACCCCAATACCGACTGTCCTCGGAGTTGTCCCGATTGTCGCCCATCATGAAGAACTGGCCGTCGGGCACGGTGACCGGACCGTAAAACTCCCGCAGATCGCCGCTCGCGCCAAACGATTCCTCGGACGCCGGACTCGCATAGTGCGCCCACGATTCCTCGAGTGGCTGGTCGTTGATGTATAGGACCTTCCGTCGCAGCTCGAGCCGGTCACCAGGCAGGCCGATCACCCGCTTGATGAAGTCCCGCTCCGGCGCCTCCGGATACTTGAAGACCACAATGTCGCCACGACGAACCTCCCGTGTCGGGAGCACCAGCCGCTCGACGCCGGTCGCCGTAGGCGAGAAGATCATCTTGTTGACGATCAGGTGATCGCCGATGAGCAGGTTCGGCTCCATCGAGCCGGTGGGAATCTTGAACGCCTGAAACACGAACGTGCGGACAAACAGCGCAAGCACCACCGCGATAATCAGTGACTCGGCGTACTCACGCACCACCGACTTCTTCACGACTCGGTGCCCACCTTCAGAACAGCCAGGAACGCTTCCTGCGGAATCTCCACGCGACCGACGCGTTTCATCCGCTTCTTGCCCTCCTTCTGCTTCTCGAGCAATTTGCGCTTACGCGAGATGTCGCCGCCGTAACACTTGGCGAGCACGTTCTTGCGCATGGCTCGGACGGTTTCCCGGGCGACCACCCGGCTGCCGATCGACGCCTGAATGGCGATCTCGAACATCTGCCGTGGAATCAGCTCCCGCATCTTGGCCGCGAGCGCCCGACCGCGCGCATACGACGCGTCCTTGTGCACCACGTTGGCCAGCGCGTCCACGGGTTCGCCGTTGACCATGATGTCGAGTTTCACCAGATCGGCTTCCTGATACCCGACCACATGGTAGTCGAGTGAGGCGTAGCCTCGCGAGACGGTCTTCAAGCGATCGTAGAAGTCGAGCACGACCTCGTTGAACGGCATCTCATACGTGATGAGGACGCGGTCCGACTTGAGGTACTCCATGCCCTTCTGCACGCCGCGTTTTTCCTGACACAGCTCGAGAATCGCGCCCACGTACGCCGACGGCGTCAGCATCGTCGCCTTGATGATGGGTTCTTCGAACTTGGAGATGCGGCCGGGATCCGGGAGCTTCGATGGACTGTCGATTTCCTGCGTCACGCCGTCGGTCGTGGTCACCCGATACAACACGCCCGGCGCCGTGGTGACCAGGTCCATGTTGTATTCGCGTTCCAGGCGCTCCTGGACGATCTCCATATGGAGGAGACCCAGGAAGCCGCAGCGAAACCCGAAGCCGAGCGCGGCGGACGTTTCCGGTTCGAAGAAAAACGCCGCATCGTTGAGGCGCAACTTCTCCATGGCCTCGCGCAGTTCCTGGTACTGCGAGTTCTCCACCGGGTACAAGCCGGCAAACACCATCGGCTTGAGTTCCTTGAAGCCGGGGAACGGCTCCAACGTCGGCCGGAGGGCGTCGGTGATCGTGTCGCCGACTCTGGCCTCAGCAACATCCTTGATGTTCGCGACCATGAACCCGGCTTCGCCCACGCCGAGGGACTCCACCGGCAGCGGCTTCGGCCCGAACACACCGAGCTCGTCGATCTGCAGATCGAGCCCAGCCTGCATCAGGCGGATCTTCTGTCCCGGCTTCATCGAGCCGTCGATCACGCGGGTCAGGATGATGACGCCGCGGTACGCGTCGTACCACGAGTCGAAAATCAGGGCCTTCAACGGCGCGTCCGGATCACCCTTCGGCGCCGGGAGCCGGTGCACGATGGCTTCGAGGATCTCGTGGACGCCGATGCCGGCCTTGGCACTGGCCAGAATGGCGTGCTCTGCGTCCAGGCCGATGATCTCTTCGATCTGCCGCTTGGCTTCTTCCGGCTGCGCCCCCGGCAGGTCAATCTTGTTGATGACCGGGA
>CAZLJG010000479.1:0-2092 GCA_964559545.1 uncultured Solibacteraceae bacterium
AGGTCGGCCGTGATGACATCAAACTTCTTCTGCGTCGTCTTCAGAAAGTGGCGGCCATCGGCCACCGTGAAGGTCACGTTCGGGTTCTCAAGAATCTTGCGATTGATCTTCTCGAACCAGGACCCCGCCTTGATGACCGACGGTGAGAGTTCCACGAGGGTGGTGCGGGTGTTCGGCAGGATGCTCGCGCCGCCGCCGGTGGTGCCGCCGCCCATGCCGACAATCAGCACCTCGCGCGGATCCGGATGGACCGCCACCGCCAACGTGCCAATGGCGCGGTGATAGTGCACCATCCCGTCGCCGTCGCTTGCGTGGTGCATCCCGTCGATGAGGAGGACGCGCTGGTCGCCGTGCTGTGCGACGGACACCGTGGCCTGCGCGTCTTCGGCGTGCCACAACACGTGATGGCCCGGGTAGCGACGGATAATCACGTCTTCGAATACATCCGGCAGCACGGCCGCGATACCCACAAACGCAAGCGCAGCCATACCGACTACGGGCACGCGAAGCGCCGGCCGCGCCATCCAGAACAACACGAGTCCGCCGACCAGCGGAATCGCCGAGACCAACACCAGGCTCGATTGCGCACCCAGCGTGGGGATCAGGATGAACCCGCCGGCCAGTGACCCAATGATGGCGCCCGCGACGTTGAGGGCGTACAGCGTGCCGACGCGTCTCCCCACGCGCGCGTCGTCTTGCCGGCCTCCTGTGGTCCAGAGAATCAGGCCCATCGGGAAGGCGGCGCCGAGAAGAATCGCCGTGGGGAGGATGGCGAACCCTGCCGCGAACAGCAGCGGCAGCACAAAGTCCCACGGCGGCGTGAGCTCCGCGCCGGCGGTCCACATCCACACCATGATGTCGTTGGCGCGGACGAGCAGGAATGCCGAGAGCAGGCCCGTGATGCCGATGGCGATTTCAGTCGCACCCAGGATGGCCTGCCAGTTGGCGCGCCGACGCAACCACGGTGTGACCAGGTAGCTGCCGATGGCGAGCCCGGCCAACACGGCCGCGAGCATGCTGGCGAAGGCGTACGTGGTGGGACGCAGGAAGAACACGAGAATCCGGAACCAGATGATCTCGAGCGCGAGCGACACGGTGCCGGAGAGGGCGATGACCAGCAGCACGACCCACCGTGCGCGGTCGGTGAGTGGTGCGGTGACCAGCGCGTTCGCCGCAGCGTCGGTGGCTGGTGCGGACGAGGTGTGCTCGATGGGGGCTTCACCGCGACTGGCCATCCACGCGACCAGCGCGACCAGCACGTTGACACTCGCGGCGACAAGGAACGTCCGGCTCAGGCCGAGTTCCGGCACAAGCCACAGACTGCCGGCCAGGACACCGACAATGGCCCCAGTGGTGTTGATCGCGTAGAGCAGGGACGCCGTGCGGCGAATTCCGTCGGCGCTCCGGCTGGCGGCCCGAAGGACGAGGGGATACGTCATGCCCATCAGGCCCGCAGGCATGATCAGCACAAGGGCGGTCAGTCCCACCCGCGCGACCGTGGTCAACACGGGCGAGCCCTCGAGGCTGGGCACCATGCCGATGAAGATGGAGTCGGCCAGACCAAGCAAGGTCGGCGTGAGCAGGGCGCTGACGGCGATCAGGAGTTCCACCACCGCAAAGGCGCGCAGCGGCCGCGCCATCGAGTCGGACCAGCGTCCCGCCAGGTAGCTGCCCAGTGCCAGGCCGCCCATAAAACAGGCGAGCACCGTGCTCGCTGCCTGAATGGTGACGCCAAACACCAGGCCCAACTGCCGCGTCCAGAGGACCTGATAAATCAGGGCCACCGCGCCCGACAGAAAAAACGCGACGAGCAACAACGCACTCATCCGCGTACTGACAACCGACCGAGACTCACTCACAGATAACTCCTGAACTTCGGACTCCTGGACCTCTGGACCCCTGGACCGTCATCCTCCGCGTGTATGCATTTCGAGATGTGCATCCCGCTTGAGCACATTGAGCGGAATGTAGGTGCCGCGATCGCGGACGGAGCGGCGTTCTTCGGCGCCGCGGTCTGCGCGGCCGCGCCACACCGCCCGCAGGAGATTCAGCAGGGTTTCACGCGACGCGCCGGCGCGCAGCGGGCGTCGCA
>CAZLJG010000480.1:0-2084 GCA_964559545.1 uncultured Solibacteraceae bacterium
AGCCTTGGACAGGATTCGATCGACGCCGGTGTGCAGGCCTCGCTCGCCGGCCTGGTGCTCGTCGCGCTGTTCATGCTGGCGTATTACAAGCTCGCCGGCATCAACGCGGTCATCACCATTTCGCTCAACCTGATGATTCTGCTCGGCTTCATGGCGTATGTCGGCGCCGTGCTGACGTTGCCCGGCATCGCCGGCTTCATCCTGACGATCGGCATGGGCGTCGATTCCAACGTCCTGATTTTCGAGCGCATTCGTGAAGAAATCGCCAATGGCAAGGGCGCCCGGCAGGCCGTGGCGTCGGGGTTTGATCGCGTGTTCGTCACGATTCTCGACACCCACATCGCGTCACTGATTGCCGCGGCCTTCCTGTTCCAGTTCGGCACCGGTCCGGTCCGCGGTTTTGCCACCACCTTGTTCTTCGGTCTTATTTCCAACGTCTTCACGGCGGTATTTGCGTCGCGAACCCTCTTCGAGCTCTCGCTGTCGCGAAAGCCCGGCACCGCGAAGCTGAGCATCTAACATGCAAATCCTGAGTTCGACCAACATCAACTTCATCAAGTGGCGCTGGCACGCGATCGTCCTCTCGACGGTCATCATCGTGGCGGGCCTCGGACAGATCGTCTCGCAGGGTGGTCCGAAACTCGGCATCGACTTCACCGGCGGCACCGAACTGGTGCTGAAGTTCGCCCAGCCGGTCACGGAAGACGCGGTTCGGAACGCCATCTCATCGCTCCCCGGTGAAGAGACGGTGCAGCGCTATGGTGCGCCGGAAGCCAACATGATCCTGATCCGCCTCCCGCAGGCGCTGCAGGTGGAGGCGGGTCAGACGCTCGACGATGCGGCGGATTCCGTGTTGAATCTGATTCGCGCGGCGAACATCGGCGCATTCACGCCGGAGCGCACCGACATTGTCGGCCCGACCATCGGCGAAGATCTGCGGCAAAAGGGCATCTACGCGACGTTGACCGCCCTGGCCGGCATCATGATCTACATCGGCCTGCGGTTCCGGTTCACGTTCGCCGCCGGCGCGATCGTGGCCACGCTGCACGACGTGGTCATCTGTCTGGTGTTCCTGAACTGGTTCGGATACGAGCTGACGCTCAACATCATTGCGGCGTTGCTCACGATGACGGGCTACTCCGTCAACGACACCATCGTCATCTTCGACCGCGTGCGCGAGAACACGCGGTCGATGCGCAAGGATGCGCTGGAGCCGCTGGTGAACACCTCGGTCAACCAGACGTTGTCGCGCACGGTGATCACGGCCGGCACCACGTTCCTCGCGGTGGTCGGGCTCTACCTGTATGGCGGTGAAGCCCTCGAAGGCTTTGCGTTCACGTTGCTCGTCGGCATCATCAGCGGCACGTATTCCACCGTGTTCATCGCGGCGGCGATTGCCCTGCTGTTGACCAAGCCCGCGCCGGCTGCCGGCAGTGCAGCGCGTGGTCGTGTGAAAGCCAAGTCCTAGTCGGTGTCATTGTTTGAAGCGGCCGTCCTCGGGGTGGTGCAGGGACTCACGGAGTTCCTGCCTGTCTCGAGTTCCGGCCACCTGATTCTGGCGCGCTGGGCGCTGGGCTGGGATGCGGGTGCGCTGGGGTTGCCCTTTGACGTCGCCTGCCACCTTGGCACGCTGGCCGCTGTCGTCTGGTTCTTCAGAGCCGACTTGTGGGCCATGGTGCGCGCGGTGCCTGCCGCGTTTGTGTCGCCTCTGACGCCGGATGCGCGCCGCATCTGGCTGCTCGTCGCGGCGACGATCCCGGTCGTGATCGTCGGGCTCACCCTCAAAGATTTCATCGATACCGTGCGGGATCCGCGTGTGGTCGCGTACACCCTCATCCTCGGGGCCGGGTTGTTGTTCCTGGTGGAGCGGCTCGGCCCGCGCACTGGTAGCGAGGCGACGCTGACCATGGCCGGCGCGGTGGCGATCGGCGTGGCGCAGACCTGCGCGCTGGTGCCGGGTGTGTCGCGGTCAGGGGCCACAATCACGGCCGGCATGTTGCTCGGCATGAGTCGCCCCGCGGCGGCACGTTTCGGATTTCTTATCGGGGTGCCCGCGATTGCCGGTGCCGGCGCGTCCGCGATGC
>CAZLJG010000481.1:0-2058 GCA_964559545.1 uncultured Solibacteraceae bacterium
CATGACCAGTTCACCCGCGCGCACCTCGTCGTCCTCAGTCCCGGCGTGCCCGCCGACCAGGACGCCATCGCGCGCGCCCGAGCCGCAGGCATTCCGGTCATCGGCGAACTCGAACTGGCCTCACGCTGGCTCAAAGGCCGCGTGGTGGCCATCACAGGGACCAAAGGGAAATCGACGACGACGACTCTGACGTCGCGCATGCTCACCGCTGGCGGGTTGCACGCGCCGGCAGGAGGAAACATCGGCGCGGCGTTGTCAGCGCAGGTGGAGGAATCGACGCCGGACACGGTGCATGTGGTTGAAACCAGCAGCTTCCAACTGGAAACGATCGATACGTTCCATCCATGGATTGCTGTGCTCGTGAATCTGTCGGCCGACCATATCGATCGCCACGGCACCTTTGAGGCGTACGCGTCGGCCAAGGCGCGAATCTTCGAAAACCAGACCAGCGCCGACTGGGCCGTCATCAACGCCGACGATCCTGCCTCGGTGGCGCGCCGATTCGATTTTGCGCTTGATGCGCCTGTCACCGACGGCGTGACCGTCGAGGGCGCCTCCATCGTCCGCCGGACCGCGGGCACTAGTGCACCCTTGGTGCCGTTGTCAGCCATCCAGGTGCCCGGTCGTCATCTGTTGAGCGACGTGCTGGCCGCCACCGCCGTGGGCTGCCTCGCAGGCGTGCCCGCCGAAGCGATGATTCGCGCGGTCGAAGGGTTTCACGGACTCGCCCACGCACTCGAGCGCGTCGGCTCAGTGCAGGGCGTGGCCTTCGTCAACGACTCGAAGGCCACCAACATCGTGTCGGCGACGCGGGCGATTGAGAGTTTTGAGCGCGATGTCGTGGTGATTCTCGGCGGCAAACACAAAGGTGGCCGCTTTGAGGATTTGCGCGACGTTGTGCGCGAACGCTGTGTCGCGGTCGTCGCCATCGGCGAGGCGGCGCCGCTCGTGACCGGCGCGTTGTCGGATGTGGTGACGGTGCGACAGGCATCGTCGATGAGTGACGCGGTGCGCCAGGCCTGGGGCATGGCGCCCGTCGGCGGCACCGTTCTGCTGGCGCCGGCGTGCGCCAGCTTTGACATGTTTCGGGACTACGCCGCGCGGGGCGAGGCGTTTGTGGAGGAGGTTCGGCGACTGAGTGATGGACAGTCATCAGTACTGGCACCGCGGTAAAGAGCCAGCCGCTGGGAACACAGGCCGCCCCGGCCTGTGAGGTTGGTGTCTCTATCCGAGGCCCGGCTGATGACTGTCGATCGCTCAGGCGCCGCCGCTATTGTCGGCGTCGGGGGCCCCGTCCTGTAGGGCGGAGGCAGAAGTGCTGCACGGTGAGTGCAGAAGTGGGAAGTGGTGGTAAGCGATGGCGAGAACGCTGAAATCTGACAAGTGGCTGCTGTGGGCCACGCTGGCATTGCTGGGCATCAGCCTGGTCATGGTGTTCTCCGCCTCGGCGCGGTGGTCGGACGTCCGGTTCGACTCGCAGTACCGCTTCCTCCTCAAGCAGTCCGCGTTTGTTGGCGGCGGCCTCGTGCTCATGCTCATCGGCATGCGCGTGGATTACCACATCTTCAAAAAGCCGGTGATCATCTGGACGCTGGTCGGTACCACGCTGGTGTTGCTGCTCGCCGTGTTTGCGTTTGCGCCGATCAATGGCACCAGGCGCTGGATTTCGATTCCCGGATTTACGCTCCAACCTTCTGAAATCGCGAAGCTCGCCGCTGTCTTCTTTACGGCGGCCCTGCTTGAGCGACGCATGCACCGGATCGACGACCTCAAGTACGCGTTGCTGCCGGTCGGCATCCTGGTCGCGGTGTTCTCGGGACTGATCGTCATGCAGCCGGACTTCGGCACCTCCGCGGCGCTGGGTGGCGTCGTGCTCGCGATGGTCTTCGCCGCGGGGCTCTCATTCCGGTACCTCGCGATCACGATCAGCGTGCTGCTGCCGCTGGCCGGTCTTGCGATCTACCTGGAACGCTATCGCTTTGAACGGTTCATGATCTTCCTGGATCCGGAGAAGGATCCGTTCGGCCTCGGCTTCCAGTTGCGACAGTCGCTGATTGC
>CAZLJG010000482.1:0-2055 GCA_964559545.1 uncultured Solibacteraceae bacterium
CGACACGATCGTCAGCGCCAGCGCGGTCGCCGGGCCCATCTCTCCGCCCAGCATGGCCTTATCCCGTTCGGTCAGTCTCATGACAGTGTGCGAGCGCGAAGCAGAAGCAGCGATTGATCATCCATCTGAATCCCGTGTTCATGGCAGGCGGCGAAGACGGCTGCTTCGATCACATCCAGCGAGACATCAGCGCCGGCCTGTTCAACGGCGCGTCTCAGGCCTTCCAGGCCCAGTTCGCGGTCGCGACGATCGAATACTTCCACCAGGCCGTCTGTGACAACAAGCAGGACGTCGCCGGGGGCCAGCTTCAGGGTGTCTGCCGTGTAGGTAGCCGTGTCGATCAGCGCCAGCGCCAGTTGCGATTCGCCGATCCAGGTCGCGCGTCCGGACGCCGCCGACAGGTGCAGCATCGGGGGGTGGCCGGCGAGCACGTACGATACGGTCCCGTCCGTGGTCATTCTGAGGTTGGCCGCAGTAATGAACATGTGCGGCTGGCGCAGCTGGCTTGTGATGCGGTTGATCCGCGTCGTCAGCTGTCCAATGTCGCCCGTGTCTTCGACCGCGGTGCGGAACGCCGTCTTGTACATGCCCATCATGACGCCTGAGGCGACGCCGTGACCGCTGACATCAGCGACCGTCCCCGTCCACACATCGTCCGCCCACACCACATCGACCAGGTCGCCGCCCACGTCACCGCTCGGCCGTGAGCATCCACGCCATTCGATCCACGGGGTGCGTCCGTGGATGGGCGGCACCAGCGTGCTGTGAATGTCGCGGGCCAGCCGGATTTCCGCGTGGGCCGACGTAAATCTCAGTCCCTCGCGCCTGATGAGCGTAAAAAACGCGACGAAGGCGCCCATGAGACTGCCGATGGTCAGCATGCTGATCACTTGCAGTCGATGAGCCACGATCGAGAGCGCAGCCGGATCCAGCTCGATGATCGGCGGCCGCTCGGGCATCCAGCGCACGATGGCGGCAGTGATGCCGAGGTGCACCACAATCGGCACGGCCATCCATCGGGGGGCGCGAATGGCGGTGACCGTGAACGCGATGGCAATGAAGCCGGAGAACACCGTGACGGTCGCCACCTCCCACCAGGGGACGACCTGCAGCCGGAGCGCCGACTGGAGGAGGCCCAGCGGCGCGAAGCAGCAGAAAATGCCCGCGTAGAGCGAGGCCTGCGCGCCAACGGGCATGGAGACAAAGAACTGGCGGATCAGCCGATTCTGTCGGGCGCGGGGCATCAGGGATTCTTGATCGAAACGGGTAAGATCAACGCATGGTGACTCTCCGACCCTCGCGAGCCGTGTGGCTGCTGGTGACTGTTGCGGCCCTGTCGGCAGGGTGCGGAGGCGCTGAGGTCTCGGCCCAGATCACCAGGCCGACAGCGGTGGTGACACCGCTGGCTGAAGCCAGCGCGGCACGGAGCGGGCGGGAAGTGCGCCTGGCGGCCCGGGTGGTGCTGCCGTCGGCGGCCCTGCACGTGCAGGCGAACAAACCGCGTGAAGCGGGTCTGATTCCCACGGTGCTCACGCTGGATGCCCCGGAAGGCATCACCATCACGGAAGTGGTCTATCCGGCGGCGACAGACTTTTCGGTGGCAGGTTTTGACCAGCCGTTGCTCGTGTACGGTCACGACTTTGTGATTGGCGTGCGTGCCACGGTGGCCGCGACCGTGCCGCTGGGCACTGTGACGATTCCCGCGCGGGTGCGGTATCAGGCGTGTAACGACTCCGTGTGTTTCCTGCCGCTGACGGTTGAGACACGCTGGACGTTGTCGGTGGTCGCGGCCGATGCGGCGGTGACACCGCAGTATCAGGACGTCTTCAAGGCCATCAAGTTCGGCACCGGCAGCGCGCCCCCTGTGCGCACTGCTGCCGATCTGGAACCGGTGGCTCCAGTCGTGGACGCCGCCGACCTCGGGGATGGCGTGGCCATGCTCGACAACTTTGACCTTCGATCGCCGGCCGGCACCTACATGGATCGCGACGACTTTCTCGCGTTTCTGGCGGCGGCGGAAGCCGGCGTGATGCCGAGCGGCTGGTTTGATGGGCG
>CAZLJG010000483.1:0-2049 GCA_964559545.1 uncultured Solibacteraceae bacterium
CAGGCAACGAATACATGTATCAGGAGCTGGCGACTCAGAACATTGAGGACCTGCGTGCCTCCGGTGTGAAGAAGATCGTCACGTCCTGTCCGCATTGTGTGAAGACCATCGGACATGACTATCAGTTGATGGGGTATGAAGTTGAGGCGGTGCACTCAGCGTCGCTCATCGAGGAACTGACCCGCGACGTGATGCTTGAGTGGCGCGAGAAGGACAACGTCACGTACCACGACCCCTGTTACCTCGGACGGTATGCCGATGTACACGCCGAACCCCGCGCGTTGCTGGAGCGATTCGGCGCGACCGTGACCGAACCCGCGCGCCATGGGGACAATCCGTTCTGCTGCGGCGCGGGTGGTGGCTTGTTGTTCGAGGAGCACGAGTCCGGTAAACGTATCAGTCAGGAACGATTCGAACAGTTGCAGGCGACCAACGCCGGCACGGTTGTGATGGCGTGCCCCTTCTGCTCGATCATGCTGAAGGGCGCCCAGGCGTCCACCAACGCGCCGGTGCAGATGGTCGATCTGATGACCTACGTGGACGGCAAGATGAAGGCGCTCAAGCCGAAGTGTGCGCCGGACGACCGTGCGGCGGCGCCGCAGACTGACGCACACTGATGGCTTCCGAGTCCGCCTGGCGTGAGTCCCGGGCGAAACGAGCCCAGGTGTCGGCCATCGCCACGCTCGGCTGGCCCATCATCGAGGCCCTGGCGGGCACATGGACGTATCGCGCCACCGGCGCCGGCCACCTGGACGCGCTCACACGCGTCGGTGAGGTGCCCATTCTGGCGTTTTGGCACGGACGCATCCTGGAAGCCGTGCCGTACTTCCGTGACCGTGGCATCGTGGTCATCACCAGCGAAAACTTCGACGGCGAATGGATCGCACGCATCATTGCGAAGTTCGGGTATGGCGCGGCACGCGGCTCGTCATCGCGGGGCGGTGCGAAGGCACTGGTCCAGATGCGTCGCACCTTGGCGGCGGGGCAGCCGGTTGCGTTCACCGTGGATGGCCCGCGAGGGCCCGCACGCGTCGCTCAACCAGGCGCCGCCTGGCTCGCCGGCGCGACTGGTCATCCCATCGTGCCCTTTCACCTCGAGGCGGATTCGCACTGGACCGTGAACAGCTGGGATCGCCAGCAAGTCCCCAAACCCGGCGCAGAGATCTCCATCAACATCGGTGAACCCCTGTACGTCGCGAACACAGAGGAGGCAACGGTGGAGGCGGGGCGGTTGCAACTGGAAGAGGCGTTGCGGAGCCTGGAGGCCTGACATGGTGCTCTTTCACACTCCGAGATTTTCCGAACACACCCCTCCCCCCGGCCATCCGGAACGTATCGAACGCGGCGAGGTCCTCGAGGCTGTCGCAGCGGCGTTCGCGGCAGGCGGCGGCACCGTTCGCGAACCGCGCATGGCGACACGCGAGGAGCTCGCGCGCGTGCACACGGCGGCGTATCTGGATTCAATCGAAGCGACGGCCGGCAGAGCCGTGATGATCGATGACGACACGTATACGAGTCCCGAGACCTACGACGTCGCCCGACTCGCCGCCGGAGCGACGATAGAGGCCGCGCGTCACGCGTGGACGACGGGTGAACCGGCAATGGCGCTGGTACGGCCACCTGGCCATCACTCCGAACCACACAAGGCGATGGGCTTCTGTTTCTACAGCAACATCGCCGTCGCAGCGGCCGTGCTCAGAGCCGAAGGCGCGGAGCGGGTGGCCATCGTCGACTTCGACGTCCACCATGGCAACGGCACGCAGGCCGCGTTCTACAGCGATCCGTCTGTGCTGTTCATCTCCAGCCATCAATACCCGTTCTGGCCGGGGAGTGGTGCCGACACCGAGCGGGGCAGCGGCGCAGGACTGGGGTTCACGTTGAACCTGCCCATGCGCGCCGGCGCCGGTGATGACGAGGTGTTGAGGGCCTACGAAGCGCAGGCCCTGCCTGCCCTTGAGTCCTTTCGGCCGGATATGTTGCTGGTCTCCGCCGGGTACGACGCCCACCACCGCGACCCGCTGGGCGGTCTCCGGATGACCACGGAGGGCT
>CAZLJG010000484.1:0-2048 GCA_964559545.1 uncultured Solibacteraceae bacterium
GCCGCTGATGCCCGTGCCCTTCCGCGAGCGCCTGCTGGATCTCGGATACACGCTTGTGGAAGTGCCCGACGAGGAATTCGACTCAATGGGCGCAAACGTGTTTGCGGCAGGGCCCCGGGCGTGTGTGATGGTGGACGGCAATCCACAGACCCGCGCACGGCTCGAGCGTGCAGGCGCAGACGTTCGGGTTTACGATGGCTCGGAGATTTCGCTCAAGGGCGGAGGCGGACCTACCTGTCTGACGCGCCCACTGGCCGGATGAGGAGATGAGGAGATGATGGAATCAGCGGATGGCATGCGCGCGTTGGTGGTGTTGCACTTTCTGGGGCTGACCATGGGGTTTGCCACGGGGTTCGGCAACATGGTGATGGCCGGGATCATGGCGAAGGCCACGCCTGAGGAACGCCGGACGCTGGCGAAGTTTCCGCCGGCGATCGCCCGGGTTGGCGACATCGGCCTCGTGTTGCTCTGGGCCACGGGCCTGACGCTGGTCTTTATGAAGTGGGGCGGCTTTGGTTCGATGCCGGGCCTCTTTCACGCAAAGCTGACCGGCGTCGTGTTGATGACGCTCGTGATCGGCTTTGTGCATTCGCAGGCCAAGGGCGTCGCCGCTGGCGATCCGGGTGCCATCGCCAGGGCGCAGGCCGCCGGCAAGGTCACGTTTCTCCTGGCCGTAACGGTCGTCGCCCTGGCGGTGTGGACGTTTAACTAGCTACTTCTTCGGGACAAGCTTGAGCACGCGACCCTGGGGGCTGTCGGTCACCACATAGACCGCACCCTCGGGGCCCTGCTTCACGTCGCGGATGCGCTCAGGCTTCGGCGTCAGATCCCGGAGCAGCCGCTCTTCGCCAACGACGCGATCGCCCTTGATATCGAGGCGCACGAGGTTGGTGGTCGCCAGACCGCCGATGAACACGCTGCCCTTCCACGCCGGAAACAGATCACCCGTGTAGAACATCATGCCGCTCGGCGCGATGACGGGATCCCAGTAATAGGTGGGCTGCTCGATGCCGTCGCGGGTTGTGATCCCGGTGCGAATCGGCTGCCCCCGGTACTCGATGCCATACGCGACGTCCGGCCATCCGTAGTTCAGCCCCTTGCGCGCAATGTTGAGTTCATCACCGCCGCGGGTGCCGTGCTCCACTTCCCACAGATCACCAGTCGCAGGGTTGATCGCCGCCGCCTGCACGTTGCGGTGGCCGAGCGACCAGATTTCGGGGCGCACCCCTTCTTTCCCCACAAACGGGTTGTCCTTGGGAATTGATCCGTCGGTGTTGATGCGGACGATCTTGCCGATGAGCGAGTCCATTTTCTGGACAAGTTCGCGACCGCCTTCCACCTGGCGATCACCCTGTGTCACAAACAGGGTGCCGTCCTGACGGAACGCCAGTCGCGATCCGTAGTGGCCACCCGAGACCAGTGACGGCGACTGACGATAGATCACCTGCACGTTTTCCACGCGCGGCTGCGCGCCATCCACAAACCGGCCACGGGCGACGGCGGTGTTGTTCGCTTTTTCCGCCTGCGGTTCCGAGAAGCTCCAGTAGATCAACTGGTTGGTCGCAAACGCCGGATCAATCGCAAGGTCGAGCAGCCCACCCTGTCCGCGCGGATCAACGGGCAGAATCCCCTCAACCGGCGGCGACAACGTGCCATCAGCCGCCACCACCCGCATCTGACCGGCCTTCTCCGACACGAGCATCTTGCCCGACGGCAGGAACTCCAGACTCCACGGCGTCGTGAGGCCCTGCGCGACCGTCACCACGTCAAACGCGACATTGGTCAGCCGCTCCGGCGCGCGCGTCTGTCCATCAAACGCAGGTTTCTGCGTGGCTGCGTTCGGCGGTTGCTGCGTCACACCCTGCTGCTGGGCAAACACCGCGGCCGAGACCGCAGCCACAGAGGCCACGGCCAAAAACGAGGTTCGAATCCTGGAAGTCATAGGCCAGATCCTACCGCACGACGTGACCGGAGCGTATTCACAGGGAGACCATCAGCCAGATCAAGGTCAGCACACTGGCGGCGATCACGGTCCAGCCCACATGCCG
>CAZLJG010000485.1:0-2048 GCA_964559545.1 uncultured Solibacteraceae bacterium
GATGGCGACGGTGTTTTTGCCCGATTGTTTGGTGACGCGCATACGCACGCCGGGTTTGCCGTTGATGCGGGTGAACGACCGGAAATCCTCGGTCGTGTCACGGACCTCCGCCACATCGCGCAGGTACACCGGCACGCCGTTGCGGGTGAACACGATCAGGTTGCGGATGGCATCGATCGAATCGAACTGGCTCGACGACCGGAGCAGGAACGTGGTGTCGCCTTCATTCACTTCGCCGAGCGGCACGTTCTGGTTTTCCGTGCGGATGGTCTGAATGATGCGGTCCACCGGCAGGTCGAGCGCCGTAATCTTCTCGCGCGAGAGTTCCACGCGAATCTGGCGACGCAGGCCGCCGTCCACCGTGACCGACGCGACGCCTTCGACGCGTTCGAGGCGGGGCACCAGTTCGACTTCCGCCATCTCGCGCAGCGTCACGCGATCGAAGTCGCCTTCCACGCCGATGCCGATGATCGGCGCCGAGTTCGCGTCAAATTTGAAGATGGTGGGTGGGTCGGCGTCTTCCGGGAGACGCCCGCGAATGCGGTCCACACGGGTGCGCACCTCGTCGGCGGCTTCGTTGAGGTCCGTGCCCCACACAAAGTTCAGCCGGACCGTGCCCGAGCCTTCCGACGCCGTGGAGTTGACCTGTTCCAGACCGGGAACGGCCGCCAGCGACTGCTCGAGCGGACGCACGATCAGTTCTTCAATTTCGACCGGGCCGACGCCGTTGTAGCCGACGCGCACCGTCAGGCTGGGGAACGTCACGTCCGGCATCAGGTCCACCGGAAGCCGCGAGAGGGAGATCGACCCGAGCAGGATCACGATCGTCGAGACCATGAACATCGTGACGGGTCTGTGAATCGCGAGGCGTGGGACGCTCATGTCATTCGCTCCGAAAAGGGGTCGTGCCCGGTTACTGTCCGCCGCGGCCGCCGGGCTGTCCGCCCGATCGTCCGCCGCCTTGCCGCCCCGGGGCCGCGCCACCGGGCATGTTCATCGGCGTGATCCGGTCGCCGTCGCGCAGGGCGAGGGCTCCCGTGGTGATCACACGCTGGCCTTCCGTCAGGCCCTCGAGAATCTCGACGCTCGTGTTGTCCTGCAGCCCGGTGCGCACCGGCTGGAACTTCGCCGTCTGGCCGTCCGGCAGAAACACGCCGCGGCGCCCTTCGCTGTCCACTACGGCCGCGCGTGGAATCGTCAGGGCGTCCTGCTTGCGTTGGGCCGTGAGCCGCACGCGCGCATACATGCCGGGCTTGAGCCGGTAGCCGGGGTTCGGCACTTCGATTTCCATCGACGCCGTGCGGGTCGCCGCATCAAACACCGGGGCCACGCGGCTGACCGTGCCAGAGAACGTCTCGCCGGGGAATGCGTCCACCTCGACTTCGGCCTGTACACCCTGCGTGATCCGCTTGAAGTCCTTCTCAACGAGATTCGACACCATGCGGACGGTCGAGATGTCCACGACCTGGAGGATGACGGTGTTGGCGCCCGCGAATGCGCCCTGGTCGAGATTCCGGCGGCCGACAAACCCATCCACCGGCGACACGATCGTGGTGTTCGACAACGTGATCTTCAGTTCGTCGATGCGCGCCTGCGTCTGCGCCAGCTGCGCCTGCGCCAGGTCCACCGCGGCGACGGCCGAGTTGTACGCCGCTTCCGAGTCTTCGACGGCCTGTCGTGTCTGGAGTCCTTTGGCCAGCAGCTCCTGCTGCCGCGCCATCGTGGTCTTGCGCAGCTGCAGGTCGCTTTCGCGTTGCTTCAGTGTCGCGCGGTTGACCTCAAGGCTCTGTTCCGCCTGCTTCACCTGCTGCTGCAGTTCGCGGTCTTCGATCTTCGCAATCTGCTGGCCACGGGTGACGCGGTCGCCCAGCTTGGCGGTCAGTGAGTCGATACGCCCGGCGACGCGCGGGACGACATCCACTGTCGCCTGGCCCACGAGGTTGCCGACCACTGTGATGTATTCGATGACTTCACCACGCGCGGCGGCCGCCGTGTCCACCGTCAGCGCGGGGCGACCGGAGCCGCGGCCCATGCCGCCCCCGGGACCG
>CAZLJG010000486.1:0-2046 GCA_964559545.1 uncultured Solibacteraceae bacterium
TTTCCGTCGGTGTCGGCGCCTGCAAATGACGTGGTCCCTGTCTGAATCTCGACGGACCAGGGATTCGAGGTTCCGGGGTCCCGAGGTTCCGAAGTTCCGAGGTCCCGGGGTTCCGTGGTGCCGAGGTTCCGGAGTTCCGAGGTGGGAGCGCCGCCGCGGCCACGGCCGCCTTGCGCGGCGACGTACGCTTTGGCTGGGTTGATCAGCTTGAAGCGATCCAGGGCGTGACCGGGTTCGAGGTGATTGCCGAGGTTGATCGGCCAGCGCTCGGGGTCGGCGATCTGGGCGCCGCCATCACGCACCCGCCACGCTTCGATGGCGTAATGCGCGTAGTCGGGATCATTGAACACGGTCGCGCCCGGCTTCGGAGTGTACCCGTCAAGAATCTGCAGCGTCTCGATCAGCGTGAGTCCGTTGGAGACGGGCGGCCCGACCGAATACACCAGATGCCCACGGAAGCGGCCCACCAGTGGCTTGCGCTCCATCGCGCGATATTGGGCGAGATCCTCGAGCGAAATGATGCCGCCGTTTGCCGTCATGTCCTCGGCGATGGCCCGCGCGATCGATCCACGGTAAAACGACTGGCCGCCTTCTTTCGCCAACACACGCAGCGTCTGCGCATAGTCCTTGTTGATGAAGCGATCGCCGGGCTTCGGGACGTTGCCACCGGGCAGGTAGATCTTCGCCGCCTCCGGGTACTTCGCGAGCCGCTCCCGTCCTGTCGCAATCGTCGTAGGCAACGCTTCATCGAGGATGTACCCCTGTTCGGCAAGCTCGATCGCGGGCGCGAGCACCTGCTCCCACGTCACCTTCTTGCTGCCGTATTTCTGGAACAGCAGGTCGAGGCCGGCGACAACACCAGGAATGTTGGCCACCGTCGGACCATCCGTCGCCGTGCGCTGACCGTTCGCCGTGAAGATCTTCGGGTTATCAAACGTCGCTCGCGCAGGCGTCATGTCCTTGTATTCAATGACCACCGGTTCGGACATGCCCTTGAGAAACAGAATCGCCTGCCCGTCGCCGCCGATGCCTGACGCGTCGGGTTCCACCACACCGAGCGCAAACGACGTCGCGACGATCGCGTCCACGATGTTGCCACCCTGTTCGAGAATGCGGGCGCCAGCCGCCGAGGCCAGTGGATGCCCGGACGAAATCACACCGGTGGTCTTCTCCGCGCCGCTCTTGATGAGCGGCTGTTCGGCGACCATCCGATCGACCACGTCCTCCACGTCCTTCGCCGAGCGCGCGGCCAGCGCCTGCGGCCGGTACTTCGCGCGCAAGGTGTTCCACTCGACGGCGACCGACCCTTCCGAGTAATACAACGAGGCCAGCGTCTGCCAGGCGCGATCAAACTGCGCCACCCAGTGCATCGGCGTCGGCGCGGGCGCTGTCAGCGCGCGCGCACCACCATCCACAGGCCGCGGCGCATCCACACGCCACACACGCAGGGTTTCCGGATCCAGGAACGCCGCTGGCGCATCGTCGGTGTTCCTGATCGGATCGCCGTTGTATGCGCCGCCCGGCGCGGGCTCAGTCGCGATCAGCATCGTTTGACCATCCGGCGACCAGGCACTGGCGCCTGCATGTCGTGACGCCAACTGCGTCAGCGGCTGCTGTGCCGTCTGGCCGCCTCCGCGTCCTGCGGGGCCACCTTCTCGGCCACCTGCGGCCGGCGCTGCAGGCGGGGGTGTCATGTCAGCCACCCACACCCCGACGCCCACCCCCGTGCGCGCGGCCGCAAACGACACGCGGTTGTTATCGGGCGCCCACGACGGCCAGCGTTCGAGACCGCCGCCACGGGTCACGCGCAGCGCGTTGCCATCAGTCGCGTCGAGCGCACGCACAAACACGTCCACCGTGTCGCCGGCTTCGCGATCACGATCCGACAAGAACACCACGCGACGGCCATCGGGCGATACACGCCCCAGCCATTCGCTCGCCTCACCGGTGGTCCACACGGTCGGCGCCGCGCTGCCTTCGGCAGCGATCATCTGCAGGGTCCATCGACCGTTCGTCGATTTGTGCGAGAACAACAGGCGACCGTCA
>CAZLJG010000487.1:0-2040 GCA_964559545.1 uncultured Solibacteraceae bacterium
GCGTGATGGTGCCGGCGGCGGGGAACATCCCCGGCGAGTCCGGTTCTGGCCTGGGTATCCGCGGGTACTCCTACCTTGGCCGGACGCAAATCGGACACAGCGGCGGGTCGTCGTTTGGCAGCAGCCTCCTGCTCCATGACGTGTCCACACGCGTCACCGTGGCGGTTCTGATGAATCAGGCCCAGGGGGCCGACCACTTCACCCTTGCGCCGACGTTACTCGACCTGGCGACGCGGCGCTGACGCGAAGACCACGCGCTGGCCAAGACCGCGTGCCACGGCTCTCTCAAACGCCAGCGCGGCGACCGCGACATCCTGTAGCGCCGTGCCCGTACTGTCGAAGACCACCGTGTCCTGGTCGCTGAACCGGCCTGGCTTCGTGCCGGCGATGACCTCTCCGAGTTCGGCGCGAACATCGGCCCTGGTCATGAGACCAGCGACGATCGCATGGTGCAGGTCGCCGATGGCGGCACACTGGTCGGTGATGTCCGCGACAACAACGGCACGTGCCATCAGCGCCGGCGCGATCTCGTGTTTCTCGGGGTTGTCAGCGCCCACGGCCGCGATGAACGTACCAGGGCCGACGTCGGGCCCCAACAACGGCGAGTGAGACGGCGTGCAGGTGACGACAACTGTGCTCACGCGGGCCGCGGACGCGAAATCGGCAACAACCTCACAGGGGCAGGTCAGTTCAGTGTCCAGTTCGGCCTTCAGGGCAGTGGCTCGTGCAGGATCAATGTCCCAGAGCCTGATGCGGCGAAGGGGACGCACCCGCGCGAGCGCTCGGATCGAGACCCGGCCCTGTTCGCCGCAGCCCGCAATCGCCACGTCAGCGGGCCCGGGAAGCGCTAGGTGCCTGGCGGCGACCGCAGTGGCGGCCCCGGTGCGAAGGACCGTCAACGCGATCGAGTCCATCACGGCGAGCGGCTCACCGGTGACCGCGTCTGACAACACCGCGAGACCTTGAATCGTCGGCAGGCCGTTGGTGGTCGGGTTGGCAGGAAAGTTGGCGTTCAGCTTTGCCGCGAAGTACGACCGTGTTGCGGTGCGTAGTTGCGCAGCCTTGACGTGGAACCCACCTCCGGGCACATGCAGCCCGAGTGGCGCCGGCAGCAGACTGTGGCCGAGTGCGTGCGCGCGGAACGCGCCTTCCACGGCGTCAATGCAGTCGTCGAGTGAGACGAGCGACTCCACGTCGCTCTTCGTCAGGATCAGAACCCCCATATGCACCATCCGATCACGCCGCTTAGGACCACGATCGCCAGGTCGGGGATGCGGCGCCGACTGACGAGGCAGAGGGAGAGTGCAGCGAGCGCGACGGACCAACCATCCACAAGCGCTCGTCCGGCGAGCACCCATGCCGCGCCGGCAATCGCGCCGGTTGCCGCGGCCGTGACGCCCGAGACGAATGCGCGGACACCAGGATGGGCGCCCGCCCTCCGAAAGTACGGTGCCGGTATGACTACAAGGAGGAAGACGGGCAGGAACACACCGATGGCCGCCGTGAACAGTCCGGCGGTGCCACTCACGAGATACCCGATGAATCCCACCGTGATGACGACGGGCCCGGGAGTGACCATCGCCACGGCAACCGCATCGAGAAACTGCCGGTCATTCAACCAGCCGTGATCGACGACCGTTCCTCCGTACAGGAACGGGACGATTGCGAGGCCCGAACCAAACACCACGGATCCGGCTTTCACGAAGAACCAGAACAACTCGCCCAGAGTGGACTCGGCTCCGCCGGCCGCCTGTGACCATGGAGCAAATCCGATCAAAAGGACGGGTGGCGAGATCGACGGTCGCGCGTATCGCGCCCAGGTGATGACGCCAGCCGCGATGAACAACGACACCGGTTCCCGCTCAAGCACCGCTGTGGTGATCGCGAGCACTGCGGCGAGCGTCCAGAGCCCCCAGTCGCGCTGAAGCGTGGTCTGGCCGAGCCTCCACGCTGAGCGGACCAGCAGCCCGATGACACCAGCACTCACGCCAAACAACACCGGCTGGAGAATCTCCAGGCCGCCATAGGCCACTTAGGCCA
>CAZLJG010000488.1:0-2037 GCA_964559545.1 uncultured Solibacteraceae bacterium
GAGCCTGAAGGCTGCCGCCATCTGGGACGAGGTCAAGGATCGGCTGCACGCCTCGGCGCTGGCGCTCTCGGGCGGACAGCAACAGCGGCTCTGTATCGCGCGCGCCCTCGCCATCCAGCCGGAAATCCTGCTGATGGACGAACCGGCCTCGGCGCTCGACCCGATTGCCACCCAGCGCATCGAGGAACTGATTTACCAGCTGAAACGTGACTATACGATTGTGATCGTCACGCACAATATGCAGCAGGCCGCGCGTGTCTCGGACGCCACCGCGTTTTTCTGGCTCGGCCGGCTCGTGGAATACGGGCCGACGGAAACCATTTTCACCAATCCTGCGGAGAAGTTGACCGAGGATTACGTTACCGGGCGTTTCGGTTAAGCCCACGGGGATCACGCGCATGGAACGCCACGTTCGGCACTTTCAGGAAGAACTCGACGAACTCAAGGGCCGGCTGCTCGAAATGGGTGGCCTCGCCGAAGACCGGCTGCGCCTGGCTGTCCGCGGCCTCGTGGAGCGCGACGGCACGTTGGTGGACAAGGTCCTGACCGGGGACGGGGCCATCAATCAGCTCCATATCGACATCGACGACCGGTGTTTCAAGCTGCTCGCCCTGCATCAGCCGATGGCCGTGGACCTGCGGGCGATCGTGGCCGCCGTCAAGATCAACACCGACCTCGAGCGCGTCGGTGACCTCGCGGTGAACATCTCCGAGGCGGTCCGCCGGTACCTGCAGCACCCACCGGTCAAGGAACTCATCGATATCCCCCGGATGGCGGAACTGGCGCAGGACATGCTGCGGGATGCGCTCGATGCGTTCGTCCGCCGGGATCCGGAGCTGGCGCAGGACGTGCTCACCCAGGATGACGACCTCGACGCCCTCAAGACCGCGGTCTTCCGCGAGCTCCTGGGGTACATGCTGCGGGACTCGGCCACCATCGAGCCGGCCCTCGACCTGATCCTAATCTCCCGCCACCTTGAGCGCATCGGGGACCACGCGACCAACGTCGCCGAGGACGTGATCTTCATGGTCTCGGCGAAAGACGTCCGGCACCAATAACCCTCGACGCCGTTCTGGTTCTACAATAGAGAGGATGCCGGCACCGACGTGTGTCTATTGCCGCCACCAGCCCGCCGACAGCCGGTGGCACCCCTTCTGCAGTGAACGGTGTCGCATGGCTGACCTGGGCCGCTGGCTGCAGGGAGATTACCGGGTGCCGGGTCCATCCATTGACCCCGAGCAGGATCCATCCGACGAGGAGTGACCCGCCGGGGCTGTTTGACTCGTGAAAGGCGCGCGCGTTCCTTATGGCCGACACACTGACAATCACTGACAACCGCACGGGCAAACACTACGAAGTGCCCATCACCGACGGCACCATCCGTGCCATGGACCTGCGCCAGATCAAGGCGTCCTCCGACGACTTTGGCCTGATGACGTACGACCCCGCGTTTCAGAACACCGCCTCCTGCCGCAGCAGCATCACCTACATCGATGGCGACAAGGGCATTCTCGAATACCGCGGCTACCCCATCGACCAGCTCGCGGAACACAGCACGTACCTCGAAACGGCGTATTTGATCCTGTTCGGCGAACTGCCGAACGCCGGCCAGCTCGACTCGTGGACGCGGGAAATCACCCTGCATACGATGCTCCACGAGAACATCAAGAAGTTCATGGAGGGGTTCCAGTACGACGCCCATCCCATGGGCATCTTCCTGTCCACGGCGGGCGCCCTCTCGACCATCTACCCGGACGCCAAGAACATCAGTGACGCGGACTCGCGGCGGCTGCAGGTCCGGCGTCTGATCGCGAAGGTGCCGAGCATCGCCGCCTACGCCTACCGGCACTCGATCGGCCGGCCGTACATCTACCCGGACAACGACCTGAGCTTCACCGGCAACTTCCTGAACATGTTGTTCAAGATGACCGAGCTCAAGTACAAGCCGCATCCGGTGCTGGAACGGGCGCTCGACGTCCTGTTCATCCTGCACGCCGACCACGAGCAGAACTGCTCCACCAGTGCAATGCGCGGCAT
>CAZLJG010000489.1:0-2037 GCA_964559545.1 uncultured Solibacteraceae bacterium
GCCGGCGGTCCAGAGGATCCGATCCAGCCACGGCGTCGTCTGTGGCACTCGCACCGGCCAGCGCCGGACCTCCGAGGCAAAGAGCAGCAGTCCGAGACCTGTGATCGCCCAGTACAGCGGCCGCATGTCCAGGCCACCCGACATGAAGAGCAGGTCGGCGATGTAGCCCACAACACCAAAGCCGAGTGCCGGAGCGATCGCGACCTCGAGCCCCGTGTGCCGGCTGCGGCCGCGCGTGGCCAGCGAGATCAGCGCAAGGCCGACGCCCCACGCGGCCACCCACACCAGCAGCGCGACGCCGAGTGGTGCAATGGCCTGGCTCCACATCGCCGGTTACCCCTTCTTTCGGGCGTAGAGAATCATTTTGGTGCGGGGATCGATCGAGATCGTCATCCGGCGCAGGGAGGTGCGCTGCACAAACCGGGCGACCGGCGCGAACCACGGAAAACTGGTGCTCACACGCGCAGCGAGATGGCCCAGCTCGAAGGTATGACCGATGCTCCGCAGTTCGACGACCTCAAATCCCGACTTCTCCAGAATCATCGTCAGGCCGGCGCGGTCGAAGAAGAAGAGATGTTCAAGAATGCGCCGGAAGTCCTCGAGCCGTTTGCCCAGCAGGCGTGACGTCCATGACGACGAGTCCATTGTGGAGATGACGAGCAGTCCGCCGGGCACGAGCACGGTGTGGGCGTCCCGCACAAATCCGAACGGGTCGGTCAGGTGCTCAATGGTGTCGAACGACGCCACGACACTCTGGGAACCAGGGGCGAGCACACTCAGCAGTGACCCGTCGTACGTCTGCACCGGAAACGCGTAACGCTGCTTCGCATACCGCACGGCATCTTCATTGAACTCGAGGCCACGCGGGGTGAAGCCGACATCAAACGCCGAGTCGAGGAAAAACCCGAGGCCGCAGCCCACATCGACCAGGTCTTTCGATGTCACGCCCGCCGCGTCCAGATGGTGCCGGATGCGTCCGAGTGTGGCCTGGTAGCCGGCCTGTTTGGTGAGGCGCTCGGCGATGTAGTCGGAGTAGCCGTAGACCTTTTCGCTCCGGGCATCGAGCAGTCCCGGGTTGTGGTAGTAGTCCTGCGTGTAAATGGCTTTCAGTTCTTCGTGTGCCGGCTTGGGATGTGTCTGCATCAAATTGCAGGACCGGCACTTGCGGATGGCACGGGCGCCGAAGTCGTAGGCGACGGTCGAGTCCGTGCCGCCGCACCACGCGCACACCATGGGGGTCGAGTGGCTCATGTGCGCTCCAGGACGGCGATCAGGCTCTGGCCAAAGGGCGGATGCACAACACGTTCACACGCGGCGATGACAGGCACGAGCTGGTTGAAGATGCGTGTGCCGGCGGGTGTGAGCGCGGTGCGGCCGAGCAGACGATGAATCACCCACCACGCCAGGGCACCAGGCAGATTCATGGACCGGGCAAACCGGACGCGCACGCCGGTGCCGTCGGTCAACCGCGCCAGATCGGCGCGACGATACCGGCGGTGATGGCCGTAGATCGCGTCGAGCCGGCTGAAGAGGGCGGGATGGGCGGGCACCATGATGAGGATACGGCCACCGGGCGGCAGCGCGCGCGCCAACTGGCGCACGCACTCGCGGTCATCCACGATGTGTTCGAGCACGTTGACCATCAACACCGTGTCCGTGCCGTGCTGCCGAATCATCTCAAGACTCGCGTCGTCGAGGTGCTCGAGATCCAGTTGGAGGGGACCGGCGTGAGGTGGCTGGCACATCTCGCGCAGGCTGGGCAGATACGAGGGTTCGATCTCCGATGCCACGACGTGCGGGCCGTGCAGGGCAATGAGCCGCCTGGTGACGTGACCCGACCCGGCACCACACTCGAGGACCACGCGCCCGCACCAAGGCGCGAGCATCTGGACGATCCAGTCGTAATACCTGGGGGCGGTGCCGAGGACCTCAAGGTCACGCTCGACGCTGTGGACCGCTTCCGAGGTGCGGCCTCCCTGACGAGGCGGTGTACTCACGCGACCACCTATCTTATCTGAAGCCACCATTCTATAATTT
>CAZLJG010000490.1:0-2033 GCA_964559545.1 uncultured Solibacteraceae bacterium
CTCTGGCTCTCGACGGCGATTGACTGGCAGGCCGCTCGACGAATTGATCAAGCCACGACACAGCGAGGACGACGAGGCTGGCTGCTGGTCAGTCTTGCCGCCAATCTCGGTATCCTCGGCTACTTCAAATACGGCGAGTTCCTGCTTGCGAACTGGATTGCACTGATGACCGCAGTCGGCATTCAGTGGCAGGCGCCGGCGTGGGACATCGTGCTGCCTGTCGGCATCTCGTTCTACACGTTCCAGACGATGGCGTATTCGCTCGATGTGTACCTCGGCCGCGCGAGGCCGACGGGATCGCTGCTCGACTTCAGCCTGTTTGTCACGTTTTTCCCACAGTTGGTGGCCGGCCCGATTGTCCGCCCTGCCGATCTGATTCCGCAGTTCGCCGCGCCGCCCAGGCGCGTGCCTGGCCGGTTTGCGTGGGGTATCTGCCTCATGGTGCTGGGCCTGTTCCAGAAGGTCGTGATTGCCGACGGCGCGTTGTCGCCGGCCGCTGATGCCGTCTTCGGTGCCACAGGGCCGGTGGACTGGACCGATGCCTGGCTCGGGACCCTGGCCTTCTCGGGCCAAATCTTCTGTGACTTCGCCGGCTACTCAACCACAGCGATCGGCGCAGCGCTCGCGCTCGGGTTTTCGATGAGCGACAACTTCAACTATCCGTACGCCGCTGTCGGGTTCTCCGACTTCTGGCGGCGTTGGCACATCAGCCTGTCCACGTGGCTCCGCGACTATCTCTATGTCCCGCTCGGCGGCAACCGCAAAGGCACGGCGCGCACCTATGTGAACCTGATGGTGACGATGTTGCTCGGTGGGCTCTGGCACGGCGCCAGCTGGACGTTTGTGGTCTGGGGTGGGCTGCACGGTGCGTACCTCGGCATCGAACGGTTCCTGCAGCGCACCATCGGCCCGACGGCGCTGACGCGCACGTGGGCGTTCCAGGTGGCGCTCGCGATGCTGACCTACTTCCTCGTCAACGTCACCTGGGTGTTCTTCCGCGCGGCTGACTTCCCCTCCGCCTGGAGCCTGATCACCGCGATGTTGCCCCTCAGCGGCGGTCCGAAGGTGCTCAGCGCCTTTCACGTCGGGATGGTGAGCATCACCATCCTCGGCATGTTGCTGATTCACGGCTTGATGCGGGACCGGCAGCTGGAGGATGTGGCTGGGCGGGCCGGCGCCGTGGTGACCGGCGTGATCGTCGCCCTCATGGGATTTGCCATCGTGCTGACACAGGGATCAGACAATGCCTTCATCTACTTCCAGTTCTGATTCCGAGTACGCGCGGCCGATCCCCACGCTGGCGTGGCGGACCACGGTCACTGTGGCGCTCGTCGTGTTCCTGGTGGTGGCCTCAGGCTGGGAAGTCTACTGCCGCAGTGTTGAGTGGCTGCGCCCAGGACTGCACAGCAGCGACGGCCTGTGGCACGTCACCCGCGACCGCATCGATCGCGAGCAGGGTGGCGTAGTCATCGTCGGATCCTCGCGTGTCTTGTTCGACATCAATCTGGACGCGTGGCGCGACATCACCGGGATCGTGCCGATTCAACTTGCGCTTGAGGGCACCAATCCCCGCCCCTTCCTGACACACGTTGCCCAGGAGACCACCTTCAACGGACTCGTGGTGGTCGGCGTGACCGAGGGGCTGTTCTTCCCGCCTGTCCAGGGGGAACGGTTGCAGGTCCTGCAGCGCTACAAGAACCTGACGCCGGCCGACCGCGCCTCCATCTGGCTGTCCATGAACCTGGTGCAGCCCGTCGTCGCGTTCTACAAGCCGGACTTCGCCCTCTTCAGGATCCTCAATCGCCAGACGTGGTGGCCTCAACGTCGCGACTTCACGCCGCCCCTCCCGTACGTGCGGCAGTTGTCAACGGCCACACCCGCACGCCACACACCGATGTGGAATCGAGTGGAACAGGATCCTGCCTACCAGAAGATCGTCCGCGACATCTGGCTGCAGTTTTTGAGCGCCCCTCGACCACAGGTGCCGCCGGCCGTGATGGCCAAACACATTCAATCGGTCATGGCGGAGGTTC
>CAZLJG010000491.1:0-2028 GCA_964559545.1 uncultured Solibacteraceae bacterium
CGTTGTAGAAGACCGCACCGGCGTGTTCCATTCCGCCAAACTGGAACGAGGGAATGAGCACGAAGTCGAACTTGCCGAACGGATAGGGAATCGTCGTGTAGTCCTCAAGCCACGACAATGCGCTCGCGTGCAGATCAAAGATCGCCGGCAGATTCCGCTGGACCTTCGCGGCATCCGTCTCCCGATGAAACAGCCGCATCGTCCTGCCCGCGCGTTCCGCGGTTTCGATCTGGAACTTGCCCGCGGCAAACGCGACCAGGTACGTCGGCAGCGGCTCCGTCTTCGCGAAGATGATCTGCGTGCGGTCCGCAGTCGTGATGCGGCCCGTCTCTGCGCCGTTGGCGACGGCCGCCCAGTCGTTTGGGACGTTCAGCGACATGACCCAGCGGCCTTTGAGGTTGGGTTGGTCGAACACCGGCAATGTCAGCGAAGCCCGCGCAGGGACAAACAGCGTGTAGAGCAGCTCATCCTGCCGGTTGAGCGCCTCGTCGCCGGCGATGAAATCAAACGCGACCGCGTTTTCCGAGCCGGCCCTGAGCAGAGCCGCTGGGACGACCACATGCCCGTCCCTCGCCATCACATCGGTCGTCGTGACACCGTTGACGCGGGCGGCGAGTAACTTCTCGGCCGGTTGGGCGAAGTCAAACGCGAGGTCGGTATCAGCGTGGGCCAGCGTGAATGTGGCCGTGAGGCTGCCGCGCACCGCTTCGGACCGCACAGCGGGAATGGTGAACGAGGCCTCATAGGTGAGGTCGCGAATGCGGTCGGCCCGGTCGTTGGCCATGGGTTCAGGGATACCTGGCCCAATGAGGGACGCGGGCGTTGGACTGATGGACACGTAAATCACTCCTGCCAGGGCCCCCAGTGCGACAACGAAAGGAAGAAGACGGCGCATCCGGAGATTCTATGGGGTGTGGCATTCTGTGGGTATGGACGAATGGACGAGCAAACTGAGTCCGGAGCAGTACCGGGTCTTGCGCGAGTGCGGAACCGAGCCGCGGTGGTCAAGTCCGCTGAATCTTGAGAAACGGGCGGGAATCTTCCGGTGCGCCGGGTGTGGCACCGCGCTGTTTCCATCAGATACCAAGTTTGAGAGCGGCTCCGGCTGGCCAAGCTTCTATGACGCGCTGCCTGGAGCCGTCACGATGCGGACCGACGAGAGTCACGGCATGGTGCGCACCGAAGTGGTGTGCGCGACGTGTGAGGGCCATCTCGGCCACGTGTTTCCGGATGGCCCGCGGCCGACCGGCCAGCGTTATTGCATGAACGGCACAGCGTTGTCGTTTGAACCAAAGGAATAGAAGGTAGATCAGTCATGACACACACCGTTTTGGGAACGCCGATCGAACAGCCCGTGGGACCAGGCCAGGAAGAGGCCGTGTTCGGCATGGGGTGCTTCTGGGGCGTGGAGCGCAAGTTCTGGCAGTTGCCGGGCGTGATCACAACATCGTGCGGGTATGCCGGCGGGCGCCGGGAGAATCCGACATATCAGCAGGTGTGTTCAGGCGCCACCGGGCATGCGGAAGTCGTTCGCGTGGTGTTTGATCCTGCGGTCGTGAGCTACGACGATTTGCTGCGGGTGTTCTGGGAGAATCACGATCCGACGCAAGGCAATCGTCAGGGCAACGACGTGGGCACGCAGTACCGGTCGGTGATTTTCACGTATTCCCCCGCGCAGCGCGCGGCGGCGGACGCGTCCCTTCGCGCGTATCAGGCCCGACTGGCCGAGGCCCGCTTTGGTCCGATCACCACCGAGATCGCGGACGCACCGCCGTACTACCTTGCCGAGGAATACCATCAGCAGTACCTCGACAAAAATCCGAACGGCTATTGCGGCATCGGCGGCACGGGCGTCACCTGCCGATGACCGGCGGGCTTCCCGGCCGCACGTTTCGGTGGCTGTGGAGCCTGATTCCCGACGCCGCACGGCGTCGCATGCTGCCGTACGTGCTCGAGACCCACGATGAACTGGACAAGCTTCGCCTCGGGTTTCCGACGATGGAGGGCCTGCTGCGGACAATGCACGCC
>CAZLJG010000492.1:0-2026 GCA_964559545.1 uncultured Solibacteraceae bacterium
CCCCGACAGCCCCGTCATCCTCGCCACCGGCCCGCTGACCTCGGATGCGTTGTCGGCTGACATTGCCGCCTTCGTCGGACGAGATCACCTTGCGTTTTTCGACGCCATCAGCCCAATCGTGCTCGCCGAATCGATCGACATGTCGAAGGTCTTTCGCGCATCGCGGTGGAATCGGTCGCTGCGGGGCAAGTCGGAAATGAGCTCGGAGGCGATTTCCGGCTCGACCGCACCGGAAATCGCCTCCGAGCTCATTTCCGAAGGCGACTATCTCAATTGCCCCTTCACCAAGGACGAGTACATCGCCTTTCACCAGGCGATCGTGACGGCGGAGAAGACCGAAGGGCACGACATCGACAACACGAAGTTCTTCGAAGGCTGCCTGCCGATTGAGGTGATGGCGCATCGAGGGGTGGACACGCTGCGGTTTGGTCCGATGAAGCCGGCCGGGCTTGATGTGCCGGCGACGGGGCGGTGGGCGTATGCGGTCGTCCAGTTGCGGCAGGATACGCTCGCCGGCGATCACTACAGCCTCGTAGGCTTTCAGACGCAGATGAAGTGGGGCGAACAGGCGCGTGTGTTGAAGATGATTCCCGGCCTCGAACACGCGGAGTTCGTGCGCTTCGGCATGATCCATCGCAACACGTACATCAACGGCCCGACGGTGTTGACCGACACGTGGCAGACACGCACTCGACCGGATCTCTTCTTTGCGGGTCAGGTCTCCGGCGTGGAAGGGTATGTCGAGTCTGCAGCATCCGGTCTCATCGCCGGGCGCAATGCCGCGTTGTTGTCACTGGGCCGCGATCCCCGTCCCGCTCCGCGCACCTCGGCGATTGGCGCGCTGGCGTATTACGTGTCGCACGCCGATCCGGCGCATTACAATCCGACCAACATCACGTTTGGCATCATGCCGCCCCTCGACACGCCGCCCCGGAGCAAGAGCGAACGCCAACTCGCGACCAGCGCCCGCGCCCTTGAGGCGCTCGCGTCGTGGGCAGGTGACTGATGCTGAAGGACACCATCCGCGAGTTCCTGCAGTTCCTCAAGCTCAACAGGAACGCCTCGCCGCACACCGTGCGCGCGTATGACACCGACCTGACGCAGTTTCTTGAACACGCCGCCGGCATCCTCGGCGTGAAACCCAGCCAGGTGCCGGTGCGAGCGCTCGACGCAGACGCGCTCCGTAGTTTTCTCGACGAACTGCACGCGCGAGGCAACAGCCGCGCGAGTGCGGCCCGACGTCTCGCTGCATTGCGGACGTTCTCCAAATATCTCGTGCGTGAATCCCTGTTGCACGAGGACCCCACACAGCTGGTCGGCTCGCCCCGCAAGGAGCAGACGCTGCCGGCGCACCTCGAACTTGATCAGATGGACCGCGTGCTTGGGGTGCCCGATGCGTCGACGCCTGCCGGTCGCCGCGATCGCGCGATTCTCGAGTTGTTCTACGCGTCCGGTTTGCGACTGAGCGAACTGGTGGGCCTCGACCTGGACGACGTCAATCTCGCCGGCCGGATTGTGCGCGTGCGTGGCAAGGGCGGCAAGGAGCGACTGGTCCCGTTCAACAAGACCACCGGCGAGGCGCTGCGGGTGATGTTGGACGACGCCAGGCAACTTCCACCCGCGCCGGTGTCTCGTCGCGCGAGCCGGCACACGACGGTGCACACCCGGGCCCGACATCCGTTGTTTCTGAATCTGCGTGGAGGCCGACTCACCACCCGGTCGGTTGATCGGATTGTGCGGCACGCGGCGCGGCAGGCCGGCGTGCCGGGCACGATCAGTCCGCATGCGCTGCGCCACACGTTTGCGACGCACCTGTTGCAGGCAGGTGCGGATCTACGCGCGATTCAGGAGTTGCTGGGCCACGCCAAACTCAGCACGACACAGCGCTATACCCACCTCGACATCGGGCGGCTGATGGAGGTGTACCGCGCCTCCCACCCGAGAGCCAAGACGTAGGGCACCCTTCAGGTCAGACGGCGACGGCCTCGTTCGCGAGGCGGCGTGACCGCGGGATCTCGATGTTCAG
>CAZLJG010000493.1:0-2016 GCA_964559545.1 uncultured Solibacteraceae bacterium
CACCGCGGGCAGTTTGGACACGATGCGGAAGTCCGCAACGCCCGCTTCCCCAAGCACCGCTTCGGCATCGCCGTAGGCGATCGCCGTATCGATGGTGTCGCAGCCGGCCGTGCGCGCGTCAGCGAGAATCGACGCTACGTCGCCAGCCGGCACACGGCCGCTGGTGTTGGCCACGCCGTAGCCGAGGCCGAACTGCGCCGTGCCGATCGCGAGTCTCACGTCAGTTCGGCGCGGAGGGCGTCAATCACGTGCTGCTGCTGGGCATCGGTCAACGCCACAAACAGCGGAATCGTCAGCGCCTCGGCGTAATACCCCTGAGCGCTGGGATACAGGTCGGGGTTGTGTCCCTGGGCCCGGAAGAACGGATGCGCAGGCACGGGAATGTAATGCACTTGCGTGTATACGTCGCGCTTGCGCAACGCCAACATCACGTCTGCACGGCTGCGGCCAAGACCGGCGTAGTCCACACGGATCAGGTAAATGTGATGGGCACTCTGGTCGCGGCCGGCGCCCGTCGGCTGCGCCGGACGGAACCAGCGCTCGTTCGCAAACGCCGCGTCATACGCCTTGACGAGCTGACGACGACGCGCGACAAACGCGTCGAGTTTGCCCATCTGCGATTTGCCAAGCGCCGACTGGATGTCGGTGATGCGGTAGTGATACCCCAACTCCTGCATCTCGTAATACCAGGGGTTCGCCACGCCATTGGTCGTCGCCTGCGCGGGCACCTGCATCGGGTCGTCGAGTTTGTTGATGCCGTGGCTCCGCAGCCGAAGCAAACGTCGATACACGGCTTCGTCGTTGGTCGTGATCATCCCACCGTCGCCGGCGGCAATCGCCTTGACGGGATGGAACGAGAAGATCGTCATCAGGGAATGTGGACACGAGCCCACGCGCTCACCCGTGGGATACGACGACCCGAGCGCATGGGCCGCGTCCTCGATCACGACAGCGCCTGCGCGATCGGCGAGCGCCTTGATGGCCGGCATGTCACACGGCAGTCCGGCCAGATGCACGGGAATCACCGCGCCCACACCAGAGTTGGCCGCGAGCACGGCTTCAAGCGACGCTGGCGACATGTTGATCGTGGCGGCGTCCACGTCGGCGAAGTGCACCTTCGCACCGACGTACACCGCAGCGTTCGCGCTGGCCACAAACGTAATCGGCGAGGTCACGAGCGACCGCTCGGGACCAAGGTTCGCGATCATCGCGGCCAGATGCAGCGCGGCCGTGCCGCTGGCCACGGCCACCGCGTACTTCACACCGACGTAGTCCGCCACGGCCTGTTCAAAGGCCTCGACCATCGGCCCCTGTGTCAGGGCGCCATGGCGCAACACCTCCACCACCGCCGCAATGTCGGCATCGTCGAGTTGATGGCGGCCGTACGGAATCATGGTCACTAGATCGCTCCGAACTTGTGACGGTTGGCCGCGATCCACTGCTGGAGCTCGGCGACCGGCATCCACGTCTTGTTGTTGTCGGACGTATACGTGAAGTCGCTGGCCACCCGCGTGCCGGCGCCAACACGCGATGCGTCCGCGGACCAGCCATGAATCGCCGGCAGAATCGTGTAGTGGCCGGGGAACTCAATGGTGTGCGGCGCGTCCTCGAAGCCGATCATCTGCTCGTGGATTTTTTCGCCGGGCCGCACGCCGATGATCTTGTGGGTCGCCTCGGGCGCCACAGCCCGAGCGATATCAAGAATGGTCATCGACGGGATCTTCTTCACGTAGATCTCGCCGCCCTGCATGTCGTCAAACGCGTGCCACACGAGCTCCACACCCTGTTCGAGCGTGATCATGAAGCGCGTCATGCGCACGTCGGTGATCGGAAGCTCCCCGGTATGCGCGAGGCCCGCAAAAAACGGAATCACCGATCCGCGCGATCCCATGACGTTGCCGTAGCGCACCACCGAGAAGGTCGTGGCGTGTGTGCCGGCATACGCGTTGGCCGCGACAAACACCTTGTCTGAGGCCAGCTTGGTGGCGCCATAGAGGTTGATCGGGTTCGACGCCT
>CAZLJG010000494.1:0-2013 GCA_964559545.1 uncultured Solibacteraceae bacterium
GGAATCCTCGTGCCCTTCGGGCTGTCGATCGCAGGCGGATATGCGGTTGCGCAGTGGAGCCGCCAGCGTGCGTGGATCGGGATCGTGTTGGTGGTCGTTGCGGCCGCGGAACTCAAGAGCCGGTGGCCACTCGACCAGATGCCGCCGTTGCCGGCCGCGTACCGGATGCTCGCGCAGTTGCCGCCCGGTCCGGTGATTGAGTACCCGTTTCCATACCGGCGCACCGACTTTCACAACCACACCAAGGCGATGCTGCATTCCGCCTTTCACTGGCACCCCGTCGTCAATGGGTATTCGGACTTTACGCCCGCTGGCTTTGAGGAGATGGCCGGGCCGGTGAATGCGTTCCCGGATCCGGAGTCGTTTCAGTTGTTGCGCGGTCTCGGTGTGCGATACGTCGTCTGGCGCGCGTCGGAGTACAACGGGCAGGCGCGCGCGATTCTTGAAGCGCGGTTCGCGCCATACGCGGAGCATCTGCGGCCACTGACACGCGAGGGCGACGTGTGGCTGTACGAAATCGTCTCGTGGCCTGAGGGCGCGAAGCCATGACGATGCGCGTTCGCCTCGGTCTGCTCGCAGTGGTGCTGCTCGTCGCCGGCGTGCTGGCGGCGCGTCTGGACATTCCCGCCATGACGGGGAAACACAGCGGGGATGAAGCGACGTTCATCACGATGGCGCTCAGTCTGGCGCATGACGGTGACCTGAAGTACCGCCAGGAAGACTACACGCGCTGGAAGTCGCTGTATGCCGAGGGGCCCCACGGGATCTTCCTCAAGAAGGGCACGCAGCCGACCGACCAGGCGCTCGACTACGGCAAAGCCCACACGTTTGCGTTTGTCGCCGCACCCTTTGTGGCGCTCATGGGACTCGGCGGAATCTGGTACATGAACGGCCTGCTGCTGCTCGTGTCCGCAGCATGCACGGTGGCGTTTGCACGGGCGCGATGCGGTCCGGTCGCCGGCACGATCCTCGGTCTCTCGTTCTGGGTCGCGTCGATTGTTCCGGCGTATCTCGTGTGGATGACACCCGAGATATTGAACGTCGCGTTGGTCACCTGCGGCTTGTTCCTGTGGCTGTACAAGGAAGTCGCTCCTGCAGATGCGTGGCGGGGGTGGCGCAGTGGATGGACGGACGCGGCAGCCGCGTTGCTCATTGGTATCGCCGCGTTCACGAAGCCGCCGAATGCGGTCTTCATCGCACCGATGGTGTGTCTCTTCTTGTGGCGGCGCCAGTGGCGGACGCTGCTCGTGGCAGGCGTCCTCTTTCTGGTCGGAAGCGCCGGGAACTTCGGACTGACGGCGTTGACCTCGGGCGACCCGAACTATCAGGGTGGCGATCGAAAGAGCTTCTATTTCAATTTTCCATTTGACGGCACGGGCTACACGTTTGAGTCGCTCCCGTACACGATGGCGACCGATGACGCCGGCACCGAGAGTTACTTGAGCGAGCGCTGGATTCGCGAGTATCTGCCGTTGAACGTGAAGTACTTCTTCATCGGGCAGTACGCCGGGCTGTTTCCGTGGTTCCTCCCCGGCGCTGCGCTGCTTGTGGCCTTTGTGTGGCGATGGCGGCAGTCGGCCATGTGGCAATGGCTGCTGGTCCTTGCGTGCCTTGGCGGAGCCCTGGTCCTGCTGGTGCTGACGCCGACATCCTGGAGCGGCGGTGGTGGCCCGGTCGGTAACCGTTACTTCATGAGCTTGTATCCCGCGTTGTTGTTCCTGGTGCCTGCCGGATTGCACTGGGGAATCGCCGCGGGCACGGTTGTCGCGGGACTCGTGTGTGTCGGCCCGGCGCTCATGACCCCGTTGGCATCGGCACGCAATCCTTCGCGCGTTGCCGACCATTGGCCGCTCCACATGTTGCCCGTCGAGATGACGATGATCGATGACTCGCCGCCGCGGATGAGCCTGGACCGCGGCCGGATCGAGTTCTGGATCGATTCGTTTGTCTTCATGTACTACGCGGACGCGCACAGCTTTTCGCCGGAGCCTGAGGCCAGTGTGCCGGGTGCGC
>CAZLJG010000495.1:0-2008 GCA_964559545.1 uncultured Solibacteraceae bacterium
CTCCCTGTGATCTAGACCACTTTGAAGTTCCGCATCATGCCCATGTCTTCGTGTTCGAGGATGTGGCAGTGGTAGAGATAGAGCCCCGGGTGGGTCGTAAACGGCACCTGCACCCGCACGGTCTCGTTCGGGAGGACCAGCACCGTGTCCGTCCAGCCGCCATCGACCAACCCCTCGCGCAGGCTGTTGCCGGGGGCGCCGCCCGTGCGGCTGATGACCCGGAACTGACGCCCGTGGATGTGGATGGGATGCGCCATCTGCATACCCATCGGGCCCCCGGCATTCACAAACTCCCAGATTTGGGTGGAGCCGGCCTTGACGGTTTCATCTGCGGCGACTTCCGTCATCTCGCCAAAGGAGCGGCCTGCCATGAACCATTCCATCATCCGGAACGTGAGTGGGATCTGTCGCACTGGCACGCCGGGCATCGGTTGCCATGACTTGTCGAACGTGGAGAGTCGTGACGGCAGCGCAGCAAGGCCCTTCTCGCGCCGGGCGACGGTCACCGTCGCGAGCGAGATAGGAGCCCCCAATCGCAGCGTGTCACCCGCCATGGCCGCGCCGCGGCCTCCACCCATGCCGCCCATGCGGCCCATCCCTCCCATGCCCGACATGTCGAGGCCGCCGTCCGTCAGTGGGAATGCGACGCTCTGCAACTCGATCTTTGTGTCGAGGGCCTTCTGGCTGAGGTCAAGCCACAGGTCCACACGTTGTGCAGGTCCGAGCGTGACGTACCGCTGCGCATGCGGCTGTTCAAGCAAGCCTCCGTCAGTGCCGAGCACCGTCATCGGCGTCCCGTCGCTCCAGGCGAGCTTGTAGAGACGCGCGTTGGAGCCATTCAGAATCCGGATGCGGTACGCACGCGTCGCCAGGGACCACTGCGGCGTTGTCTGTCCATTAACCAGGACGCGGTTTCCCAGAAACCCCGTCTCCATGTCCATCATCGAGGTCGAATACACGAGCTGGTTGGCGGCGTCGAAGCGTCGGTCCTGAATGACCGCGAGCAGCTCCGTGGATCCGGAGGGGAGTGCGAGCGATGCTTCCTCCGCGTCACTCACGATCAACATGCCAGCGAGGCCGCTGTAGACCTGGGGACCGGTCTGCATGTGTGGATGCGGGTGATACCAGTACGTGCCGGCCCGGTTCGTGACTTCGAATTCGTAGACGTAGTCCTTGCCCCCGTCCACGGCGAATCGCGGATGGCCATCCGCGGCTTCGGGGACGTCAAGGCCGTGCCAGTGGACGATGGACGGATCGGGGAGCCTGTTCGCAAAGCGGATACGTACCTTCTGGCCGCGCGTGAGCCTGATGGTGGGGCCCAGATAGGACCCGGCAATCGGCTGCAGCACACTCGACGGGCCCTTGATGACGCGCCCGGTGAATTGCCAGACGTCGGTCGGCCGTCCCGGCAGAATCTGTGCCTGCGCTGGTCGAGCCGTCAGTTCCAGCTCAACGTCAGGTGTGAACTGCGCCCACCCGTGCAATCGCGCCGTCGCCGCCGTCGCCACCGCCATTGCCCCAAACGACACCACTTCCCGCCGCGTGTATTTCACTGCGTTCTCTCCCACTGCCTCATTGCCCCATTGCCTCATTCGTTACGAAGGTCCGTCAAAACACATTGCACACACCCGGGGGAATGCGCGGAATCCGAGCACCTCAATGTCAGGACTCAGGTAGCCGGGTTTCACCGGCTCGGGCCGGAGCAGATCGGTGCTGAGGTACTTCTTGTTGCTGTCGGCAAACACGGTGACGACCACGGCGTCCGCGCCGAGTTCGTTCTGGATTGTCAACGCGCCGAGAAAGTTGGCGCCTGACGAAATGCCCTCGGCCAAGCCAACGTGGGCCAACTTCTGCGCCATCAGAATCGCGTCGCCGTCGTGGACCGCCACGATGGGATCGAGTGTGTCGAGTTTGACGATTTCCGGGATGAATTCATCGGAGATGCCCTGGATGCGGTGACTGCCGACCTTGTGCCCTGTGGACATCGTCGGCGATTCAGCTGGTTCCA
>CAZLJG010000496.1:0-2007 GCA_964559545.1 uncultured Solibacteraceae bacterium
AGGCGTCGCAGGTGGGGTACCCGGTGTTTGCGCGGCGGTCGCGCATGTCGGACGGCCGGCGGTACTGGCCGGATGCCGAGGCGTGCGCTGCCGTGCAGGCGTTTGTTGGCGCGCAGGGAGGGGAGACCTTCCTTGCCAGCCCGGGCGCGGCCGAGGCGTTGGCACCCCGACTCGCCGCGATTGGCGGGCGGTGGGAGAGTGAGGCGGAGCAACGAGCCTCTGTCGAATTTGAACTGGTGCATGGACGCGATCTTCTGCAGTCGCGTCTAGGTACTCCCATCCGGCATATTTGCCTCCCCTGGGGAGTGTCGGGGCGTGTGACTCGCGACGCGTTGGAGCGTCTGGGCGTTGAGTCAGCGTTTGCGAATCGGCTGGCCGGACGTTTTGCCGTTGCGGCGGGGGATGAGCCGTACTTCCTCAAACGGTTGCACTGCCGATACATCTTTTCGCTGCCAGGTCGCGGGCGGCGGACGTTCAGCCTTTTGGCGGGTTGAGAAGATAAGCGGTCACTCCCCCTATTGGAGCGTGGGGACTGCTACGATATCCAGATTGGTATTCGAGCGCTCTGGAGGGCGCGGACTGAATGAGACGACTATTTGCAGGAGTATTTGGGAGCGCCATGCTCCTGTCAGCCGCCACTGCGGCAGCGCAGACCGCACCGACCCCGCTGGGGCCGGCCGTGGAAACAGTTTCCGTCAGCGTCTTTGGTGGCGCCGGCGTGGTGCACCGCTGGGGCCCGACCGCCGGTGTGGAAGTCGCGGTTCGTGTTCGTCCAGGTCTCGACCTGATTGGCGAGGGCTCGTGGGTCAAGGACACCTCGACCAAGGCGGAAGAAGCCTCCCTGAAACCGCTGGTGGAGTACCTCGAAATCACGCAGGCCACGACGGCGAGCGCCAAGATGGAAGCGCCGACGTTCCTGGGCTCCGGCGGACTGCGCTATGTGTTTGAGAGCGAGGGCGCGTGGCGCCCGTACGTCCTCGGAACGGTCGGGATGGCGAGTGTTGATCGTCAGACGACGTTTGCGCTTTCAGGCACGGACATCACCAGTGCCGTCGATACGTATGGCATCACGCTCGGCCGCGATTTGACCGGCCGTGAATCCATGCTGACCTTTGGCGCCGGTGCCGGACTGCTGCGCGTTGCCACGAAGTGGTATCTCGATGCTGGCATCCGGTACACCAATCTGCAGGCCGAGGCCGGGTCCGTCAATCTGTGGCGCGCCAATGTCGGCGTCGGGATTCGGTTCTAGGAGCAGGAGTGAATATGAAGCGCATTACATCATTGGTGCTCCTGATGGGAGCCGTCGGCGTCGGTGCCGCGTGTACGCAGAACGCGACGGGGCCCGCAGTGAGCTTTACCGCGCCTCGTGGACAGGGACCGTCCAACAACGCGATCTTCCGGTTTAATCAGCAGCCGGTAACGCTGACGATCTACAACGCGAAGCGCACGGGGCCGGCCACGGTCACGTATACCGTTGAACTGGCGACGTCGGATACCTTCGCCACGATCTATCGAACGGTTGAGGGGATTGCGGAGACGGAGGGCGAGACCACGTCGGTCAGCGTTTCGAATCTCCCGGGTGCCACCACGTTCTACTGGCGCTGGAAGGCTGTCATCGATGGCACGGCCGGCCAGCCCTCGCCGGCGGGCTCGTTCTTCGTGCGCCCGCAGGTCATCCTCGGATTGCCCGACGCGGAAGAGCCCCGGGCGAACGCCGACATCTACGATCCACGGCCGACGTTCCAGGTGCGCAACGGCACCCGTACAGGCCCTGTGGGCGCGATCACCTACGAGTTTGAAGTCTCGACGGTGTCGACGTTCGCGTCAGTGGTGACCCGGGCGACCGGCGTTGCTGAGCAGGCCACGCGTACGACATGGCGGCCGGCGAGTGAAATGCCGGAAGGCACATTGTTCTGGCGCGCACGCGCGGTGGACAGCCTCAACGACGAAACCAGCGCGTGGACGACGGGGCTCCGCTTCGAGCGCCGCCGCGGTATCGATCTCGGC
>CAZLJG010000497.1:0-2000 GCA_964559545.1 uncultured Solibacteraceae bacterium
TGCCGGTCACTTCTCCATGAAACCGGCTGAAGGCGACGAGGTTGATGTTGACGGCGTTGAGCATCAGTTCGATGCCCAGCAGGATGCCGACCGTGTTCCGGCGCGTCATCACGCCGAACAGGCCGATGCAGAAGACCACCGCCGCGAGGATGAGGTAGGCAGACAATCCCATACTCAGTCCTCCGGCCTCGCGAAATAGCTGGCCGACAACAGCGACACCAGCAGGATGACGGCGAGGAGTTCAAACGGCAGCACGTAACGCGTCATGAGTTCGCGCCCAATCAGGTGCGTCGGGTCGCCCTCAAAGGGAATTCGCACGGCAGGCACCGGGGCGCGCATCAGTGTGTTCACCAGCAACAGCAACAACACGCCCGCCACCGCCGCCCCGCCCACCAGACCACGGCTGGTGTGTGACAACGTCTCCCCCACCAAGCGCTCCGTGACCACAATGGCAAAGACGACAACGGTGACGACGCCGCCGGCGTAGAGCAGGATTTGCACGCCGGCGAGGAATTCGGCCTGCAGCATCAGGTAGATGCCCGCGGTGCCCGTCAACGCGAGGGCCAGCCACAAGACGGAGTGGAACAGGTTCTTGGTAAGCACGACGGCGAGCGCCGAGCCCACCAGCAGCACTGCGAGGATCCAGAAGCCGATGACCTCAAGTGTCATGCGTCTCCTCCTGCCTTCTCCGCCGCCGGCTTCTCGGCGACGACCTTCTTCGGCGGCGCCTGCATATCGCGCAGCCGGTTGCCGGTCGCCCACGATGCGTCGAACTTCTCGCCGATGGCGTGCAGCCGATCCTTGTCGAGGAGGAGTTCGCGTCGGTCGGTGGTCGCGAGGTCAAACGACTTCATCATGATGATGGCGTCGGTCGGGCACACCTGCACGCACAGTTCGCAGAACTCACAGGCGTAGAGCTCAAGTGAGAACGTCTTGGCGTAGTTCCGCTTCTCGCTCTTGAGCATCTCGACCTTGATGACGGCCGGCGGACACACGAACTCGCAGAGACGGCAACCGATGCAGTTCTCTTCGCCCGTCTCCTTGTCATAGGTGAGCGCGAGCAATCCCCGGTACCGATCCGGATACGTCCGGGGCTTGTCCGGGTAATGCACGGTCACGGGTTTGCGCAGGAAGTTGCGTCCCGAAATCCGCATCGCGCGGAAGACGGACGTGGCCACCGCCCACGTTTCCTGGAGAATGCCGCGCGGCTTAGCCACCGGTTCCACTCCTGATCACGACCGTGATGGCCGTCGCAATCACCAGCACAAGCGACACTGGCCACAACAGCTTCCACGAAATCTGCAGAATCTGGTCCACGCGGATACGGATGAAACTCCAGCGAATCCAGGTGATCAACAGGAAGATCAGCAGCGCCTTCAGGAGGAACCACACCGGCCCCAGCCAGTCGGGTCCAGGGCCCGCCCAGGCCCCCAGGAACAGAAGCGCTCCGAGGAACGACGTGCCCAGTACGTGCGCGTATTCCCCGAGCTGAATCAATGCGAACTTCATCCCGGAATACTCAACACGGAATCCGGCGACGAGTTCCGATTCCGCTTCAAGAATGTCGAACGGCACACGATTCTCTGCCGCGACGCTGGCGATGATGTAGGCGATAAAGCCCAACTGCCCGAGCACCGGGTACGCGATGAACCAGAGCCCGTCCTGCGCGGCGGCGATGTCCCCCAACTTTAGCGAGCCGGCCAGAATCACCGGCACCAACGCCGCCATCAGGAACGGCAGGTCATACGAGATGATCTGGTTGACCGCGCGCATCGCCGACAGCAGCGCGTACTTGTTGTTGGAGCTCCACCCGGCCATGAACAACCCGACGATTTCCATCGACGACACGGCGAGGAAAAACAGGATGCCAATGTTCAGGTCCGCGACACCCAGACCCGGCGCAAACGGGATGGTGGCGAAGATCAAGATGCAGGGAATCAGGAACACCACCGGCGCGATGCTGAAGACGCGCTGGTCCGCATCGCGCGGCACCACGTCCT
>CAZLJG010000498.1:0-1989 GCA_964559545.1 uncultured Solibacteraceae bacterium
GTCGGCAGGCACGTTGAGTTCGCGCACGGCCGCTTCCATCAACCACGTCTGATTGGTCCCGGCGAAGACGATTGGACCAGTCGCACCTGCGGAGACCAGTCGCCGGACCAATGCGAGTCCGCGGTCGCCGGCCCATTCGCCGTCCCCGTGGGCGTCCGCGATCACAATCACGTCCGCGCCAACAGCCGCCAACACGTCGCCGATGCCCGACACCCGCGTGTCGTAGCCTTCGACTGGTCCCGACTGCCGAATGTCGAGTGCCTTCCCCGCCGCAACGGTTGCGGCGTCGTCGATCAGGCGCACGTCCCGCACACGCGCACGGCGCGCCAGGGTCTGGGCCACGCTGGCGCCGATGGGGCCAGCCCCGAGAATGGCAACAATGGACATCCGGCAGAGATTCTATCGCCCATGCGATACTGACGCCCGATGATTCCCGCAGAGGAGGCGCTCGATCGCCTACGAGAAGGCAACCGCCGGTTTCGAGACGATGGCACCAGCAGCGAGGCGCTGACCGATCGGGCGCGGCGCCGCGAGGTGGCCGAAGGGCAGGAGCCGTTTGCGATCATTCTGGGCTGCTCCGACTCCCGGGTGCCGGCCGAGATCATTTTTGACCAGGGACTGGGCGACCTGTTCGTGATTCGGGTCGCCGGCAACATTGTGGCTCCGTCGCAAATCGGCAGCGTGGAGTTTGCAGCGGCGCAGTTCAGCACGCGGCTTGTCGTGGTGCTGGGGCATTCGCAGTGTGGGGCGATCACGGCGACTGTCGAACAGTTGAAGCGTCCGCTGCTTGATCAGTCGAAGAACCTCCGGTCGATCGTGGATCGCGTGCGGCCGTCGGTGGAGCCGTTGCTCGCCACCAACCTGCGTGATCGGCCGGACGAGCTCATCCATGAGGCGGGCCGCGCGAACATTCGTATGTCGGTCAACCAGTTGCGACATGGCTCGGAAATTCTGGAGCACCTGATCGAGCACGAGGGGCTCGTGATCGTCGGCGCCGAGTACTCACTCGAGACCGGCAAGGTGGATTTCTTCGATCTGCAGTGATGGTCTGTCTTCCGCCTTCAGGTCCCTCCCCGCGTTCGCTCGAGGATCTCGGAGCGTGCCTTGATCACATCCGGCAGTCTCCGAGGGAGGCCGGTGTGCTCGCCCTGATCGTTCGTCGGCCTCAGGTGGATGCTCGCGAGGTGATCGCTGAAGGCGCGTTGTCGCTGACGGACGGGCTGGTCGGGGACAGTTGGCGGTTGCGACCAAGTTCCCGCACGGCCGATGGCGGTCCGCATCCCGACATGCAGCTCAATCTGATGAACGTTCGGGTCATTGAGGCGATCGCCGGTCCAATGGCGCGTTGGCCGCTGGCCGGCGATCAACTGTTTGTAGATTTTGATCTCAGCCGCGACCACCTGCCGCCGGGTACGCGGCTCTCGATCGGCGAGGCCGTGATTGAGGCGACCGACCAGCCCCACACCGGCTGCGGCAAGTTCTCCGCGCGTTTTGGACTCGACGCGCTCAAGTGGGTGAACTCACCGGAGGGGCGTGCGCTCGGGCTTCGAGGCATCAACGCCAAGGTGGTGACCCCCGGCCGTATTCGCGCCGGGGATGCCATCCACCGCGTCTGACTATTTCGGAATACCCTCGACGAGCACTTTGAATCCGCCGTAGGTCATCTTCTTTGAATCAAACGGCATGATTTCTGGATCGAAGTTGGCGATGCGCGGGTCTGCCATCACCTTCTTGTTCACCGCGTTCCGGTGTGCCTTCGATTTGTAGACGATCCACGAGAGGATGACCGTTTCGTTGCGCTTGGCCTTGGCGACCTTGGCAAATGACACGACGCCTTTTACGGCCAGGTCATCACCCGTCGTCTCGAAGTACGCCAGCGCGCCGTGGTCGAGCCACACCTTGCTCGCCTTCTTCGCGAGCTTCTTGTACGCGGCAACGTTCTTGGTGGGGATCGGGATCAGGAAACCGTCTACGTATTTGGCCATGAGG
>CAZLJG010000499.1:0-1980 GCA_964559545.1 uncultured Solibacteraceae bacterium
CGGAGATGCGGCCCGACATGTTCGCCGGGCCGATGTTGCGCCACTGCAACTGTCCGAACAACGACTCGGCCGTCGGCGCCGGTGGCGCCTGGGCGAAGGGATTTGAGACCAACAGGGTGCCAGTCAGCACCACCACACCAGCAGCGAGGAACGTCTTCATCCGGGACATGCCGGGAAGATAACACGACACGATGGAGCGCAAGGGCTCTAGCCCTTGCGATGTCCCAGGGGCTAAAGCCCCTGGGCTCCATGCGGAGCTGCCGGGCTTCAGCCCGGCAGTAGTTACTTCACGACGTTCACCGTCACATCGATTCTGGTCAGGTCGCCGCTGACCCGGTCGCTTGACAGCGAGTGCTGCACCGTCTCACCGTCGCGCGAGAGCGTGGTCGCGTGTGCGCGAATGGTCTGAAAGGCGGCTTTCGGGCCACCGACGGCGGGATCGAACGTCGGTGCCTGCACAATCTGATTGTCATTGATTGAGACCGCGACCGAAAACCGCCCATCCGCTTGGGCGCGGGCTTCCACCGTGAGTTGAGTGCCCATCCCCCGGTAGTTGAAGGACGTCACGGGGTTCGTCTTGTTTGTCCCTTCCACCGCCGCGAATGTCGTCGTCGGTACCGGAACCTCGGACGAAAAATTTACGGTGGAGCTGCTCCCAGTGTTCACCCACACCTCAAACGGCATGCGCGACACCACGGTCTGCGCCTTGTCGCTCTTGTACCGCGTGATCACGACGGTGACCTTGAGAGGGATGACCACCGGCTCTGGCTTCGCCTGGGCTGCGCCTGCGGGTGGGGATGGAGGTGGTGGTGTCTGTGCGTAGCTCGTCCCCGCCGCCATCACCGCACCAACCATCAGGGCCATGACCCAAAGCGTCTGTCTCATCTGCAGTCTCATTTCGTCTCCAATGCCGCAACAGCGCGGCGAATTACGGGTAGTCCTTCTGTCGGCGTGCGGCTGTCGACAATCACGACCGGCAACACACGCACCGGTTCAATCACGACAGGAGTCGGCCCGGTTGTCGGCAGCTCCTCAACCACTGGCGCCTCGGTCTCACCAGCCGTGACATGTTGATTTGCCCACACGGCTCGCAGCACCGCCATCTGGTTTGTGACGACCAGCAGGCGGTCCTGATGGAGCGCAGGGGCTTCAGCCCCTGCGACTGTCCCAAGGGCCAAAGCCCTCGGGCTCCGTTCTGCTCGGGTGCGCACAGCACTGCCAGGGGCCTGATGGAGCGCAGGGGCTTCAGCCCCTGCGACTGTCCCAAGGGCTAAAGCCCTTGGGCTCCGTTCTGCACCGTTAGGCACAGCAATATCGGCGGGCCACTTGGCGACCACGACAAGCAACAGGCTCGCGGCAATGGCGAGCCCCGACATCGTGGTGCGCATGATCAGGCGGCGGCGCGCGATCCGCGAACGCACGCCATCCGCAAAATCGCGTGATGGCGTTACGTCGAGGGTGCGGCCGAGCTCCTGGAACAGGTCGTCGTGCTGGCTCATGACAACAGCTCCTTCAGTTGTTTGCGGGCATCAAACAGCCGGGACTTCACGGTGCCTTCGGCGACGCCGGTGAGCTCGGCGACCTCCTTCAGCGTGTGTTCCTGCAGCGAGGCAAGCACCACGGTTAACCGCAGCGGGTCCGGCAACTGGTCCACGGCCTCCCACAGCCGACGAGCGCGATCCGACTCCACCAGAGCCTGTTCAGACGACGGCACGATGGGGTCCACGACGGAGAATTGCTCGCGGGTGGTGCGGCGCCGGTCGCCGCGACGGCGGTCGAGGGCGAGCCGCCAGGTCATGCGCACCAGCCAGGCCCGGAAGGCCTCGCGGTCGCGCAGCTGGTGGAAGCTGCGATACGCCCGGGCAAACGCGTCCTGGGCCACGTCCTCGGCGTCTTCGCGGTGCCGGAGCACACCATAGGCCACACGGAAGGCCAGGGTGGACGACTCCCCCAGCCGTGTTTCGAACTCACGGTCAACAT
>CAZLJG010000500.1:0-1975 GCA_964559545.1 uncultured Solibacteraceae bacterium
GCCAGGCCCTTCTCATCGGCGCCCTCTTCGTAGCCCACGAACTCCAGGAAGAACGGAATGTCATTCGCCCGGCATTCATCGCCAATCCGCTCAACCCACGCGTGCTTCAGCTCGTTCACCGGCTTCGGATCAAACGGCGTGTAGTAGAGCAGAATCTTGATGCAGTCGGCGCCCACTTCCTTGAGCCGGCGCACGGACCAGACGTCGAGCAGATCCGGCAGTCGTCCGGGCGTGGCCGCGTCGTAACCCGTCTTTTCGTAGGCCATCAGCAGGCCCGCGTTCTTGGCGCGGCGTTTGGACGGGGCGATGCCCCACTCGGGGTCGAGCAGGATGGCGGAGGCATGCGGCGTCAGCACTTCGGTGACGAGGCCCTTGAACTCCTCCATCATCGCGTCGGTCACTTCGCGACCGCTGTCCTTGGCGAGGGCCTTCTTGAGTGATCCGCGCTGGTCCATCGCCGCCGCGGCGATGACGCCGCGTGCGTCGGCGACGGCCTTCATCCCTGCCAGTTTGCCTGCTGAAATCTTCATGTGGTGGTCTCTCCCCGCGTCAAAAGCCGACGCATCTTATCATTCCCGGTCACGGTGCCCGGGAACCGCGTGTCCTCAATAACGATACCGGACAACGCCTCGGTCATGAGCATTTCAAGGTCGAGCGCCGCCTCGGCCCGCCGCACGGTCTCCAGCGCGGCGCGGGTGGCTGGATGCCGGGGCGTGAACAACGTGCAGCAGTCCTGGTCCGGAATGATCGACGTCGGGTACGTGCCGATGCGGATGGCGTCCTGCGTAATCACTTCCTTGTCGGTCCCCACGAGCGGTCGGAGAATCGGCAAGGTCGCCGCATCATCGATCGCTCTGAGGTTTTCGAGGGTCTGTGAGGCGACCTGGCCAACCACTTCGCCGGTGATGAGCGCGTCGGCCTTCACACGGAGCGCAATGCGTTCGGCCAGCCGAACCATCATCCGCCTGTAGATGATCACGCGCAGCTCCGGCGGCACCGACACCACCACCTGCTGCTGAAACGCGCCGAACGGCACGAGATACAGCCGCGTCTTGAGTTGATACCGCGTCAGGATGGCGGCCAGTTCGCGCGCCTTCTCCTGCGAGGTGGCGTTCAGGATCGGGTACGAGTGAAAGTGCACCAGTGGCACACGCACGCCGCGACGGATCAGGCGCCATGCGGCCACCGGCGAGTCAATCCCTCCGGACAACAAGCACAGCGCCTTGCCTCCGGACCCGACCGGCAATCCACCGGTGCCAACCGCGCGATCCACAAACACAAACGCATCGGTCATCAACACGTCGATGCGGACGACCAGTTCGGGATGTTTCAAATCAACGGGCCAATCGAGCGCATCGATGACACGCTGACCGACCTGACGCTCGATCGCCGGGGAGTCGAGCGGAAATCGTTTGTCCGCGCGGTGCACTTTGATGCGGAAGGGTACGGGTGTGCGTCCGCGCATGCCTTCAATGGCGGCCGCGGCCATCGCATCCACGGTGGCCGGCACCATGACGGCTTTCGCAAAGTGGCCGATGCCGGGGATTCGCAGGAGTCGCGAGCGCACCTCATCCCAGTGGGTATCGGAGGCCAGTCGCACTTCGATGCGGCCCGACAGCGCGCACACGTCCTCCACATCCAGATCGGCCAACACGGTCCGGATGTTGCGCACGAGCATGTTGATGAACCAGATGCGATTCCGCCCCTTAAGCGTGATCTCCTGGTAGTGGACGATGACTGAGGTCGTCACGGAACGAGTGTACCGGAGCGGAGGCGTCAGCGGCCGCGCAGAACCGCGTCCGCCGCCGCGTGTCCGGAGCGCACGGCGCCTTCGATGGTGCCGGGCAGTCCGGTGTCGATCCAGTCGCCGGCCAGGAACAGGCCCGGCACCGGCGTGACCGTCCCCGGTCGCGCCGGGGCACCCGGCGCGACCGAGAACGTCGCGCGCGGCTCACGCACGACAAGGGCGTGCGTG